>CAZKXX010000013.1:38075-54826 GCA_964556705.1 uncultured Acidobacteriota bacterium | reverse complement strand
CAGAACAGCCGGCTGTGGTACGAGACGGTGTTGGGGTGGCTCGACGACCACTTGAAGTAGTCGGCGGTGGTCAATCGTCGGCTGGTACCAGCTCGTCTGCGCAGATGTGGTTTGAACTCCTCGGCCAAATCGACGAGATCGAGACCATCGCGGCAGGCACATCCATCCAAGAGATTGCGCGCCTGCGAAGGCGTTTCGGACAGGGCCGCTGGCGGAAGAAAAGGGGCGTTAGAACAATCCGTCTTGCTGATGGTACGATATGCGAGGCGGAACTCCATTGGTATGGGGCGCACGGCGTGGGCAGGAAGGTACTGAGAGTTAAGCGTCTCCTCAAATAATTCCATGAAGAAGAACTCGAAGGAGAAGCGTTTCGTCATTCGTATTCGGAATGAGGGTTACGAGGTTTCCCTGGAGCGCCGAAAAGTATACGAGGTTATTCCGGATCGCGCCTCGGAAAGGCACCGACTGCTCAGGGTTATCGATGAATCGGGCGAAGACTACCTCTACCCGGAGGATTTCTTCCTGCCGATCGGATTACCCAAGCCCGTCGAAAAGGCGTTGTTGGCGGTGTCGTGAACAGTACGTGCTTTCCGCCCATACTCGGCCCACCGCGCTCCAGTCCTTCGCCTGTCGGTTACACTATGTCGCTTCGCCGCTCTACAAACGATGCCTGCTGACCTTGAACTTTCGACTCTCAACGCTTGAAATCGGATGAATCCGCAAGTCGGAGCACCCATGACCCGCGACGAAATTCTTCAAAAGCACAAGCGATATCTCTTCTCCTGCGTTACGACGTACTACAAAGACCCGCTGGTGATTGACCACGCGAAGATGCAGCACGTGTGGGACCTCGACGGGCGGCGTTATCTCGACTTTCTCTGCGGCATCGTCACCATCAGCGTGGGCCACGCGAACCCGAAAGTGACGGAGAAGATCAAGGCGCAGGTGGACCGTGTCCAACACACTTCGACGCTGTTTCCCACGGAAGCCATCGTCGCGCTCGCTGAGCGCATGGCGCAGATCGCGCCCGGAAAACTCCAGAAGTGCTATTTCACGAACAGCGGCACGGAAGCGAACGAAGTGGCCGTGCTCACGGCGCGCATGGCGACGGGCAACTACGAAATGCTCGCGCTGCGCCACGGCTACAGCGGCCACTCGCACCTCGCCAAATCACTCACGGGGCTGCACACCTTCCGCAAGGCGGGCGTGATTCCCTACGGCATCACGCACGTGCCCGGGCCGTACTGCTACCGCTGCCCTTATGGCCTTACCTATCCGAGTTGCGAGCTGCACTGCGCCAAAGATGTCGAAGAGGTCATCCGGACTTCCACCAGCGGCCAGATCGCCGGCATGCTCGCCGAAACGATTCAGGGTCTCGGCGGAGTCGTTGTTCCGCCGCCCGGCTATTTCAAGATTGTCGCGAACATCGTGCGCAACTACGGCGGGCTGTTTATTTCCGACGAAGTCCAGGCGGGCTTCGGCCGCACCGGCAAGAAATGGTTCGGCATCGAGCACTGGGAGGTCGAGCCGGACTTCATCACCACGGCGAAAGGCATGGCGAACGGCGTTCCGATCGGCTGCACCATCACCCGGGCCGAAATCGCGGACGCTTACAAGGGCGCGACGATTTCCACTTTCGGCGGCAACCCCGTGGCCTGCGTGGCGGCCAAAGCCACAATTGACTTGATCGAAGAAGAGCGGCTGATGGATAACGCCGAAACCGTCGGCGCGCATTTCCGAGCCGGGCTCGAGGCGCTCAAGGAAAAGCACGCCTCGATCGGCGACGTGCGCGGGATGGGATTGATGCAGGGCGTCGAACTGGTCAAAGACCGGAAGACAAAAGAGCCCGCCACGGACCTGACGAATCAGGTCCTCGAACGCGCGCGCTCGAACGGCCTCATCGTCGGCAAGGGCGGCCTGTTCGGCAACGTCGTGCGCATGTCCCCGCCGCTGAACATTTCCAGGGCCGACGTTGACGAAGCGCTGAAGATTCTGGACAAAAGCCTGGCCGAAGCGTAGGGGCGGGCCTTGTCTGCCCTGCCTGTCGCAGGCAGGCGCAGACAGGTGCCCGCCCTCACGGGCGACCACAAGGGTCGCCCCTACGCTCTCCTCCGCCTCTGCGGTGAACTGACTTCCCCTCCACCACAAAGCCCGTGGTACGTCGAACGGCTTCCGGAACCTCAACCACAACTCCGGTGTCCATAGCTACGGAAAGCCGGAGCGTCCCGCCGCGCCGGATCGGTCGAGCTTGGGGCGGCGCGGGCTCCCTCGCCGGAGGTGCGTATGTTCGACCAAACTCTGCTCGAGACCCGACCGCCGCGAAAGGCGCTGGTTCTCGGCTACGTGATCGAAGGGCTGGCGGTCGCGACGCTCGTCGCGATGCCGCTGGTTCACACACAGGCGCTCTCGCCCTCGGAATTTTCCGTGAGCCGCTGGCTGCTCCCCGCACCGCCGGTTGCGCCCGCAGCGCGTGCTGCCGCGAGCCCGCAGCCGACGCCCGCCAAACCCCGCGTGAAGGTGGACGAGCTTCTCATTCCGCCCGAGACCATCCCGCGTTTGGTTCCCGAAATCGTGGAGGAAGCCGCGCTGGTCGAAACATTCAACGTGGGAATTCCGGGCGCGCTTCCGCCGGGATTTTCCAGCGGCGCGCGGACCGGCGTTTTCGGCGGCATTGATGTCAACCACGGCGCGCTTCCTCCGCCACCCGCGCCAAGCGCCGCGAAATCCTCGCGGCCGCGCCTAGTCCGCGCCGGAGGCCAGGTTGATCCGGCCGTACCGATTTTTCAGCCCAAGCCTGAGTATCCACATCTCGCCCGTTCCGTTCGCGCCGAAGGCACCGTGCGGCTGGAAGCCGTGATCTCGACCGACGGCACGGTTCGCGACCTGAAAGTCGTGAGCGGACATCCTCTGCTCGTGAAAGCCGCGCTCGACGCCGTGGCGCGATGGCGCTACCAGCCCACGCTGTTGAACGGAGAGCCCGTCGAAGTGCTGACGGAGATCGAAGTGCACTTCCGTCTGGCGGGATGACAAGGGCAGTGCCGAGTGACGAGCAAAAACCTGAATCCAATTCTCGGCGTCAGAACGACTCGCCCAAACGACGAAGCACTGCACCGCAGTTACTGCTTGCGCGGCACGCGGCGGCCCTTGAAGTCGGGCCGGATATTCTTCAGCGGCGTGACGGGCTCGGCGCGGCCCCGCATGGCGAGACTCAGTTCGCTGTGGCACGCCGCCAGATTCGTCTGAAGCGAGCGCAGCGCCTGGTCCTGATTGCGCAACAGATAAGTCAGGTAAGGCTGGAGGACTTGCTGCCAGTCGTAAAGCTGATTCCCGGCCTGGCTGAACTGGCGGCCGAGGCTGGGATTTTCGTGTCGCGTCACGCTGGCGGCGACCGCTTCCAGGCGCGGCAGCACACCGGAGATGGCCATGTACGTCTCGAAACCGAGATAGACCGAATCGGGCCGCGAATCGAACTGCGATCGCCACCCGTCGAGCGATTCGAGTTGTCGTCGCAGCCCTTCCAGCGTCCCCTCGAACGACTGGCGCGCGCCCGCCTCGAGCGTCCAGCGCTCTGGCTTCACTTCCGTCAGCAGGTCGTTGACTCGGAACTGGACGAGCCACAGCCGATGCAGCCGTTCTTTCACTTCCGCGGCGGTCATGAAGCCTTCACCCTCGGGCAGGAGGTGTTCCGGCAAAGCCTGAGCGGGCGGCGCCCCTTTCTCCGTTGCCACGACTTCTTCTTCGAGCTGCGCCTGGCCATCGGCGGCCTCTTCGGCCCAGGCGGAGGCGGGCCGCAAGCCGGCCGGGACAAACAGAGTGATGGCAAAAAAGAGCGCAGTTCCCCTCATGAGGTCCCCCTTAGGGTCTCGAAAAACCAGAATGGCAGGACTCAGGAGGCTTCGTCCACAAATTTTTGCAGGGCTTCCTTGGTGTTTTCCGAAAGGCCTTCGAACTGAACGCCCATGCCCATTCCCTTGATCGAATAGACGACCTTGCCACGGCACTCGAGCAGCGGCTCGCCGGATTTCAGTCGGAACTTCAGTGTCACGTCGGAGGGCGAAGGGAGCGGATTCCGCGCGCTGATAAACATCCCGCCCACGCTGATGTCGCGCGTCAGCATCAGCTCCTCTCGGTCCAGGGGCTCGCAACGCACCTGGGTGACGAGCTTGGCGCGCCGGTGGCGTCGCTTGTCAATGTCCGGTCGTATGTACTCGCTGCCAGCTTCTGCCACTCTGCAAGACCTCGGGCCGGAACGAATCAGCCTGCCTGCGCAGGAAGGGTCCCCAGCTCCTCAACTTCCACCGCAAACTTGAAGAACGGCTGCGGGTAGCCGCGTCCCCAGCGGTTCACTTCCCAGGTGGCCCGCAGAAAATTCACTTCGGGCTTCAGGCTCAGGTCGAGCGCGGCGGGCGTAACGCCGCGGTAGAACTGCTGTGGAAACCAGAAGAGCGGCTTCTCGCCCCAGTTCCGGCCGTCTTCGGAACCCCAGATGGCCACGTGGAGCGACTCCTGCTCGATGATATCCGTCACGCGTAGCACGATGACCAGCGGCTTGCCGGCCCAGTCGTCCAGTTCAAGAGGCGCGCTTTCGCCGTTCGAGACCGCCACGGTCTCCGCCGGCACCAGATAGCGAACTCCGCTGCGGGTTGTAGGCGATGCGCTCATCTCCAATCGCTCCGCCAGTTCGCGGCGGCGTCAAAGCGCCCCATCCTAGCACAGCGGCCTGAAAAAAGAAAAACTTCCAGCCCGCGCCGCGACCATTGCTTCAGCCGGGGCTTGCCACTCCACGGCCCCTGCTGCATCATGACGTGGCGACGGTTTTTCGGCGTTTGGCTGAACCGGTCGCGCAATCGCCGATGGCCAAGCCACACAGACGAGGAGGCGGGTTCCCGTTTCTGGGCGTTGCTCTTTCGGCCGCCCTCTGCGCGGCCGGATGCTCGGAACCGCCGGCCCCGGTTTCCTCTTCGCCCATCGTGGCGCTCGAAGGGAATGTTGAGGGCGTGCACGATCCCGCACTCGCCGCCGAGCTCGACTCTTATTACGTCGTCTCGACGGACACCGGCCCGCCGCGCAACCTTCCCCTTCGCCGCTCCCGCGACCTTCGTCAATGGGAGTTGATCGGGACCGTCTTCGACGCCATTCCCGAATGGATCCGTGCGGAAATTCCGGGCATCACGGACCTCTGGGCGCCGGACGTTTCCCACTTCCGGGACAAGTTTCATCTCTACTATTCGGCTTCGACGTTCGGCCTCAACCGCTCCATCATCGCGCTGGCCACGACCCGGACGCTCGACCCCGCGAGTCCGGACTACGAGTGGGTGGACGGGGGCAAAGTGATCGAATCGCATCTCGAAGACGACTGGAACGCCATCGACCCCAACATTCTTCTCGACGAAGACGGAACGGTATGGATGTCGTTCGGCAGCTTCTGGAGCGGGATCAAGCTGCGCCGCATCGATTCGGCGACCGGGCTGCCATCGAACGAAGATCCGACGCTTTATTCGCTCGCCAGCCGGCCGCGCGCTGCTCCCTACTTCGGAGCGGTCGAGGCGCCGTTCCTCATCCGGCGCGGTGTGTACTATTACCTCTTCGTCTCTTTCGACCAGTGCTGTCGCGGCGCCGAAAGCACTTACAATATCCGGTTCGGCCGCGCCACCGAGGTCACCGGGCCTTACCGGGACAAAGGCGGAATTCCGCTGCTGGAAGGTGGCGGCTCGCTCGTCCTCGGCAGCGGCGCGAAGTGGAAAGGTCCGGGCGGCCAGTCGGTGTTTCGCGATGCTGCCGGCGATTACCTCGTTTTTCATGCTTATGAGGCGGCGACCGGAAGGCCGTCGCTCCACATCCGGCGAATCAACTGGGAGGACGGCTGGCCCATCGTTTCACCCCTGGAATAAAGTCGGCGGCAGCTCCGTCCCCCGACCAGATCACTATTCACAATTCACGATTCCTTGAACTCCCGCCGCGCATTCAGCTTCCCGAGTCTTCTCCCCGCCTCATCGAGCGTCGCGTCTGTCTTGCAGAAGCAGAAGCGCACCTGCTGCGCGCCCTGCGCCGGGTCGCTGTAAAAGCTGCTGCCGGGCACGACGGCCACGCCCACCTCGCGGATCAGGTATCGCGCGAACTCGAGGTCGTCGGCAAAACCGAACGGGGAAATATCCGTCATCACGTAGTAGGCGCCGCGCGGCTTGAAGCAGCGGAACCCGGCGGCTTCGAGCGCCGCGAGCAGCCGGTCGCGCCGCGCCAGGTAATCCGCGCGAAGCCGCCGGTAGTACTCGTCCGGCAGGCGCATCGCCACGACGCCCGCTTCCTGGAGCGGCGCCGCGGCGCCCACGGTGAGGAAGTCGTGCATTTTGCGGATCGCGGCGGTAAGCGCCGACGGTGCAATCACGTAGCCGACGCGCCAGCCCGTCACGCTGTACGTCTTCGAAAGCGCATCGATGGTAACGGTACGCTCGCGCATTCCGGGGAGCGTGGCGATCGAAACGTGCTCGGCGCCGTCATAGACCATGTACTGGTAAATTTCATCGGTCAGCACGATGGCGTCGTGACGAATCGCCTGCTCGGCGATGAGTTCGAGTTCGCGGCGCGAAAAGACTTTGCCGGTCGGGTTGTTCGGCGTGTTCAAAATCAACGCGCGGGTGCGCGGGGTGAACGCGGCGGCGAGCTCATCCGGGTCGAACGTCCAATCGGGCGGGCGCAGGCGCACGGAGCGCGGCACCGCGCCGCAGATGACGGCGTCCGGGCCGTAGTTTTCATAGAACGGCTCGAAAACGACGACCTCTTCGCCCGGGTCCACGATCGCCAGGAGCGACGCGATCATGCTTTCGGTCGAGCCGCAGCAGACTGTGATTTCGGTTTCCGGGTCCACGACGAGGCCCGTATCGCGAGCGAACCGCTCGGCGATCGAGCGGCGGAATTCGCGCGCGCCCCAGGTGATGGCGTACTGGTTGACGTCGCGCTGGATGGCGCGCACCGCCGCGGCCTTCACGGCCGCGGGCGCGGGAAAGTCCGGAAAGCCCTGGGCCAGATTCACCGCGCCGTGCTCGAGCGCCAGCCGAGTCATCTCGCGGATGACCGACTCGGTGAACTTTCCGGCTTTGGCGGAAATGCGCGCAGTTTGGGCGTGCTCAGTCATGCGAGCCCCCGCGGCGCGGCGCTGCGGATTCGATCGGGATACTCAAGAGGCGGCCTTGACCGCACCGTAGCCCTCCGCGGCCAGTTTACCTTGCACCATCAGGCCGGGCACAGCCATTCACGGAAAAGTTCGAACAGCGGGGGCGTACTCGGCGCGGAGCCGCCCGCAACCTGTCCGGAAGGGAGTGGCATCAGCGTAATTTCCTCGATGGCTTCGAACGGGTCCGTTCGGGGATCCGGCCTTTGGTGACCAACGACATAATGGCTTCGATCGACAACATTTTTGAGCGTTTCTGAGGGCCGTCCTGGGGCTTTGCGCGACGCCTCCTGCTGCGTCTGTTAACTGATTGTGGATTCCCGCGCCGCATCGATTCCTCCCTTCACCCCTGCCCGCGCCGCCGGCGAGCAAGGCCCTGCGGACGTCTTGCCTTTGCTAAGCTTAATCTGCTAGCCTATCGCCGCTCCCGTGTTCTGTCAAGACAAATTTCGCGCCGGCGGAAACGCCGCAGGCCGCGCCGACACTGGAAATTGGAAACGCGAAAAGCGACGACGCCGGAGGCCACTTTCCAATTTTCATTTTCCAGTTCCTTGCTCCCTGCCGAGAAGAACCAACAACGGACCGGCGACAATTGACCAGGGACCAAAGACAACGGCCTACCCCGGAAACTTCATCCGCCGCAGCAGGCCCTCAAACCTCGGGTCGCCGCGCAGGTTATCCCACCACGGCGCGACTTTCAGAAAAATCATGCCGCCGTCGCGTTCCGCGAAACCACGCTCGAGCCACTGGAACGCCCGATCCTTTTCGTTCAGGGCGGCCCAAGGCATGGCGATGGCGTGCGGCGCGGCATAACTCGTCTCCGCCCGGCGCAGCAGAAAATCGAGTTGGGTCCGCCAGAAGCCTTCCGGGCCTTTCGCCTCGAACGCCTGGCGAAGTTTTTCGCCCTCTTCCGCGGGCGCCCCGAGCAGCTCCCACTCGCGCTGCTTGGCCCGGACGGCTTCCGCGTAGCGTTCCTGCAAGGCGTGAATCCACGCCAGATCGTGGTAAGCGATGGCGAACCTGGGATCGAGTTCGAGCGTGCGCCGCAATTGCTCGATGGCTCCGGCGTAATCGCGGGCGAAGGCGAAGTGCGCCGCGAAGGCGGTGCGCTCGCTGCGCGCGAAGGGGTCGAGTTCAACGGCGGTGCGCGCCACCCGGGTAGCTTCTCGGGGACGTCCCGTGGCGGTAAGGTAGAAGGCGTAGCCACCGTGCGCCGCGGGCTGGCTGCGGTTGAGTTCCATGGCTCGCCGGAACGACTTCCCCGCCTCTTCCCACTCCCAGTCGAAAAAGAGCTGGACGCCGCCCAGGGCGATGTGGGCATCGGCGAGGGTGTCATCGAGTGAGAGGGCCCGGAGGGCGGCGGCGCGGGCACGGGGCATCGCCTCGCGCGCCGGGATGACGCCAGCCGGGTGCGAAAGCAGGAGGTGGGTATAGGCGATTCCGGCGTGCGCTGGAGCGTAGCCCGGGTCGCCGGCCACCGCGCGTTCAAACGCTTCGAGCGCCCGCCGGAAGCCTTCCGGCGTGAACCGGGCGAGGTGCGAGCGCCCGGTCAAGTAGGCCTCGTACACTTCGGGCGAAACTCGGCGAGCTTCCGAGAGTCGCGCCTGGAGCTGCGGCGAGAGGGTCACGCGGATTTCGTCGGCGATGGCGCGCGCCACTTCGCCCTGCAAGGCGAGGATGTCTTCCAGTTCGCGGTCGTAGCTGCGCGCCCAGAGGTGGCGGTCGGACGCCGCCTCGATGAGTTGAGCGGTAATGCGCACGCGGCTGCCCTGGCGAATGACCGAGCCTTCCACGATCGCGTCCACATTAAGTTCACGGGCGATTTCCGGCAGCGGCCGCTGCACGTTCTTGTAGCGCATCACCGACGTTCGGGAAATCACCCGCAGTTCCGGAATGCGCGCCAGGGTGGAAATCAGGGCTTCCGTCACTCCGTCGGCGAAATACTCCTGCTCGGGATTGCCGCCCAGATTGGTGAGCGGCAGCACGGCCAGGGACTGAATCGGCCGGGGCGCGGATTCCGCGCGGAACCAGCGGCGAAAGGACTCGGAGCGCAGGGCGAGAAAAATTCCGGCGGCGAGCGCGGCGAGGAGCACCACCGCCGCCAGGACGCGCCCCCGGCGTCGCGGCTCCGCGAAGCTGAAAGCGGGCACGCCCGAAGAACGCGTGCGGACGGCCTTACCCGATTCGAGCGTCCGCCGGAAGCTCCACAGGTCAGCATGAAGCTCGGCGCCGCTTGCGTAACGGCTTTCGGGATCTTTTTCGAGCGCCTGGTTGATGATGCGTTCGAGTTCGACCGGCAAGTCAGGATTGAGGGTGGAGGCGGCGGCCGGGGTGCGATTGAGGACCGCATCGTGAATGACGGCGGGCGTGGCCCCGGCGAAAGCGGGAGCGCCGGTGGCCATCTCGTAGAGGACGGCGCCGAAGGAGAAGACGTCGGTGCGGGCGTCGAGCGGCTCGCCGCGCGCCTGCTCCGGAGACATGTAGGAAAGCGTGCCGAGGGGCGCGCCGGGAACGGTCAGGCCGTGGCCCGCATGAGAGCCTGTCGTGTCCCCGTGCCGGACCTCCGCAGTACGCTCGGCGACGGTCGGAGCGACTTTGGCGAGGCCGAAGTCCAGCACTTTCGCCTCCCGGCGCTCCGTAATGAAAATGTTGGCAGGTTTGATGTCGCGGTGGACGATGCCTTTGGCGTGCGCGGCGGCGAGCCCGTCGGCCACCTGCGTGGCCCAGGCGGCCATGTCGCGCAGATTGATCGGCCCGGACTGGATATGCTCGCGGAGCGTCTGCCCTTCCAGCAGCTCCATGGCCATAAAATGCCGGCCGTCGTGCTCGCCGATCTGGTAGATCGTGCGGATGTGCGGGTGGTTGAGCGACGAGGCGGCGCGCGCCTCGCGGAGGAAACGCTCGATGAAGACCGGGTCGCGCTCGACTTCTTCGGGGAGCAGCTTGAGGGCCACGGGCCGGGCGAGGCGGAGGTCTTCCGCCTTGAAGACCACGCCCAGGCCGCCTTCTCCCAGCTTTTCGAGGATTCGGTAATGCGAGATCGTTTGCCCGGTCATCGAGTGAGAATCGTGGCGCGCCCGGAGGAAATTCTAGGCTGCCATTCCTGAAGGGTCAACGACCAATGCAGTTGAGCCGCCGCGCGCCGGCAGGGTCAACGCACGAGGTTGACGCGGCTCAGCAGTTTTTGAAACCGCGGGTCGGAACGCAGCGGGTCGTAGGTCGCGTCAAGGTTGAGATAAATCAGGTCGGCGACGCGCGCCTGGACAGCGGAGTCGAGCGATTCGAAGGCCCGGTCCTTTTCGCCGAGATCCGCGTAGAGGCGGGCGAACAGGTGCGGCGGGACGTACTGCTTTCGGGCGGTGCGTTGCATGTCGGCCAGAATTCTGCGCGCCTCCGCTTTCCGGCCCGCGCGCGCCAGCGCGCAGCCCAGCGCGCCGGAGACCGAGACGCTGGGGCCGGAGCGCTCCATGATCCTGCGGAATTCCTTCACCGCCTCCTCGTTCCGGCCGAGTTGCATAAGCGTGAGGCCGCGATAGACGCGCGCCACGCCGAAGTCCGGGTCGAGTTCGAGCGTCCGGTCGAGTTCATCGAGCGCCTGGTCATAGCGTCGTGAAAGGTAGAGAATCCACCCCACGTTGGCGTTGATGAGCAGCGAGACGGGGTCGATGCGCCGGGCCTGGCGGATCTGCGCCAGCGCTTCTTCCGGCCGGTCCGTGACCGCCAGACAAAAAGCGTACCAGTGGCGGGCCGTGGCGTAGTTGGGGTTGAGGTCGAGCGCGTACTGAAACTCGCGTTCCGCGGCCTGGAAATTCCATTCGTGAAAGAGGCTGACGCTGGCCAGCGTGGCGTGGGCCTCGGCCATTCCGGCGTCGCGGTCGAGCGCGCGGCGTGCTTCGGCCTTGGCGCGCGTCAAGGCTTCTTCGGGACGCAATTTGCCGTAGTCGTTCACACCTAGCGCCAGATAAGCGTCCGCCAGGCCCGCGTAACCGAGCGGAGAGTCCGGAGCGAGCTCGATGGTGCGCTCAAAATGCTCGACGCTGCGCGTCACGCCTTCTTCGGACCGCAGGTTCCAGTGATGGCGGCCGCGCAGGTAGGCCTCGTAGGCCTCCGGGTTGATGCGGCGCTCGCGCGCCAGGCGCGTCTGTTCGCGCGGCGTCAGGCTGACGCGAATCTGGCGGGCGACGGCCCGCGCGACGTTGCTCTGCAATTCCAGCAGGTCCACGGACTCGCTTTCGTAGGTGTCCGCCCAGAGGTGGCGGTCGGTGCGGGCATCGATCAACTGCGCGGTGATGCGCACGTGGTCGCCCTCGCGCGCCACGGACCCCTCCACGACCGCGTCCACGCGGAGTTCGCGCCCGATTTCCTTCACCGATTTGCGCTGGCGTTTGTACGGCATGACGGAAGTCCGCGAAATCACCCGTAAAGCCCGAAGCTGGGCCAGTTCGGTGATGAGGGCCTCCGTCATGCCGTCGGCAAAATACTCCTGGGCCGGGTCGCCGGAGAGGTTGGCAAGCGGCAGGACGGCGAGCGAATTAACCTGTTCGGAAGGGTCGAGCACCCGCAAGCGGTCCAAAAACCCGCCGACCGTTACCGCGACGATCGCCACCGTCGCCAGCACGACGGCCGCGAGCGGCACCGCCCAGCGGCGCGCCAGCTCCGCCCAGCCCGCTTGCCCTCCCTCCCCCAGGTAGGAAGAAAGAGGGATGGAAACTCCGGAGCCGAGCAACGCTTTCAGACGGGCCAGGTCAGCGCCCAGTTGAGCGGTGCTGGCGTAACGGTCATCGCGGTCCTTCTCGAGCGCCTTGCGGAGGATGCGGTCGAGTTGCGAAGGCACCTCGGGGTTGAACGAGGAAGCCGGCGCGGGCGAACGGTTGAGGATGGCATCGTGAATCAGCGCCGGCGTCTGGCCCGCGAACGCCTGGCGGCCCGTGGCCATCTCATAGAGGACCGCGCCGAAAGAGAAAATATCGGTGCGCGGGTCGAGCGGCTCGCCGCGCGCCTGTTCCGGAGACATGTAGGAAAGCGTTCCGACGGGCATGCCGGGCTGCGTCAGCATTTCGAGTTCTGAAGCCGTCGATTGTTCCTCCGGCGCGTGCCCCGGACGCACCTTGGCGAGGCCGAAGTCGAGGACTTTGACCTGGCCGCGGTCGGTGACGAAAAGATTCGCCGGCTTGATGTCGCGATGGATGATTCCCCGCGTGTGGGCCGCGTCGAGCGCTTCGGCGACCTGAATGCCCCACTCGAGCAACTCGCGGACCGGAATGGGCCCTTCGCGCAGCCGGTCGCGGACCGTCTGCCCCTCCAGCAACTCCATGGCAATGAAGTGCCGCCCGTCGTGTTCCTCAATCGAGTAGACCGTACAGATTCCGGGATGGTTCAGTGCGGAAGACGCGCGCGCTTCGCGGAGAAAGCGCTCCACGAACTGCGGATCGCGCTCGACTTCCGGCGGCAGGAACTTCAGCGCCACCGGCCGTCCGAGCTTTTCGTCCTCGGCCCGGTAAACAGCGCCCATGCCGCCCGAACCCAGGAGGTCTGTGATGCGGTAATGCTTGATCGACTGGCCGGTCATGAATGGCAGGACAAAAGGTTCAGAGGCATTCTAGGCCGGGTGACAGAGTGAGTCAACGAAGGAGCGGCCTGCGAGCGGTCAGTCGCGAGCGGCCTGGGCGCCGGTGCCCGGCTCGCGCGCGCACTCGGCGAACTGGGCTTTGCCGGTCAGCAACTGCCGGTAGATTTCCGCGTCGCGCAGAACGTTTTCGATATAGAGCCGCGTCTCGGCGAAGGGTAGGGTCTCAAAGAACTCGGCCGGTTCGGAGAAAGCGCGCTCGGCCGTCCAGCGCTTGACGCGCGAGGCGCCGGCGTTGTAAGCGGCCAGCGCGAACTCGACCCGGTTGCCAAATTCACGCAACCGGCGGCTGAAATACCGGCAGCCGAACCGCACGTTGTAAGCCGGATCGTAGAGCTGCCGGGCCACCTGGGCGCGGGGGCGTCCCTGCGCCGCCGTACGCGGAAGCACCTGCATCAGCCCGCGAGCGTCGGCGCGCGAAGTGGCTCGCGGGTCGAACGCGGACTCCTGCCGCACCAGGGCCATGATCAGGTAGGGGTCGAGCCCGTTCGCCCGCGCCTCGCGGCGAATCAGGCTCCAGTAGGCGCGGGGATAGAGCGCGCGCCAGAAACCTTCCGGCATTTCGTCAAACCTGTATCGAGTGTAGTCAGGCGCCATGCGGCGCGCCGCAAAGAGCCCCACGCCGTATCGCTCGCGCCCTGACTCGAACTCCGCCAGGGCAAGCCTCAGGTACGGCACGGCCGGCCCCGCCTCGAGCGCCAGGCGCAGGTATCGGCTGGCGAGCGTCTCGAGTTCCAGGCTCGCAAGCGTCCGGAAAGGGCGGAGCACTTCGGGAGTTTCGGAAGGAAGACAGGGCGGAATCGGAGGCGCCTCGCGGGCCCCCACCCGCAAGCGCAGCGGCACGAGGTCTTCGCTCGGTTTTTCGCCGGCCGGCGGCTCAGCGGGCAGCCCGCCCAGTCGCTTCCTGGCCTCGCCGGCGTAATAGGTCAGGGGAAAATGGTCGGACACGAGGCGAAAGAGAAATCGCGCGTCGGCCCACGCCCGGCGCCTTTCGTAAATTCGCGCCAGCCAGAAGAGCGCGGCGGGGACGTAACGGGACTCCGGGTAGCGGTTGAGGTGGTCAAAAAAAGCGCTGCGAGCCGCTTCGTCGCCCGCCAGGTGGTGGGCCCAGGCCACCCGCCAGTGGGCTTCGGCGGCCTGGCGCGAATGAGGAAAACCCTCGGCCAGCGCGCGGTAATGGACGGACGCCGATTTCCAATCGCCTTGCCGGACGTAATAGGCGCCCACGGCGGAGAGCGCCGGAGCCTGCGCCGCGGAGCGCGGAAATCGCCGGCGCAGTTCGTCCAGAACGCTCAGCATCGCGGTTTCTTCGTTCAGGCGCGCGCGCGCCTCGGCGAGCAGCGCGAGCCTTTCCGCCTCAGCCTCGGATTCATCAGGAAATCGGGGCGTGAGCAGTTTCGCGGCTTCGGTGACGCGGCGCAGAGCCATCAGGCTGCGCGCCTGGGCCAGTTTCCAGCGGGCCGCGCGGGGGCTTTCCGGCCGCGCCTTCAGCAACGACTCATAATCCGCCAGTGCGTCTGTGAAGCGCGAACGCGCAAAGAGCAGCGCCGCGCGCGCCTCCTGAATTTCCTCCGGCACTTCGGGAAAGGCCTCGCCCAGCACGCCGCGCAGGGCCAGGAGTTGAGTGCGCGCCTCGAGAGCCTCGGGCGACGCCGCATGGGCGTAAAAGATTTCCTGGAAAACCAGCGCGGCGTCGAGGTTTTCTCCCGCGTCGCGATACGCCCGAGCCAGCAGGAGCGCGAGCGAGGGCCGCTGGCGCGTTCGCGGCTCCGCATGGAGGAGCTCGCGCGCTCGCGCGGGGTCCTTCTGCTCCAGCAGCAATCCCGCCTGGACTTCCAGCGCCTCAAGCCGCAGGACGCTTCGCGGATAGCGCGCCGAAAATCGGTCGAGCGCCGCCAACGCCTCCTGGGGCCGAGAAGCGCGTTCAGCGGCGCGGGCGAGGTAGAAATCGGCGAAGTCGGCGAGCGAAAAGCGCGTCCCGGCGGCGCGCCGCAAGCTGGCCATCGCCTCTTCGTCGGCCTTCGCTTCAAATTGCCGGTAACCGAGCAGCAGGTAGGCGCGGCCCCGCCGTTCCAAGTTGCGTTCCGCTTCGGCGTATTTGCGGATTTCGGGCCAGGCGGCCCGGTCGGTGGCCCGTTCAGCCAGCGCGCGAAGGATGTCAGCCGGTTCCGCGGCGCGCCCCGCGAGGACAAACACGGCAGTGAAAACCAGCGCCGTCGTCCCAGATTGGAGGAGGAACCTCACGCCGCAGTTCCGGGGTAGTCGGACCCCAGGAGCGAGGCATCATTTGAGGCGAGCGTCTTGATCAGTTCTTCGTGGAAGTAGTCGAATTCTTTCCCCAGGGATTTTCCGAAGCGCTTTTCGTAAGTCTGCCGGCTGCGCTCGATGTCCGTTTTGAGGCGCTTGTAGAGGTCCTTGTTCTTGCGGCCTTCGGCGACTTTCGCCTTGTTGTAGAGCTCGATTTCCGAGACCAGCAGGCGCGCAAAGCGCTTGGCGTCGCGATGGGCTTTCTGCTCGGCCTCGCTGAGCTGGGAGAGGTCGGGCCCGGCGGGCGCGGGAGGCGCCGGCGGGGGCTCGGGCGCTGCCGGAGCGGCTTCCGCGGCGGCGGCTGCGGCGGCTTCGAGGGGAGCGCTCACGGGTTCTGCCTCGGCTTCCACTTCAACCGGCCGAGCTTCTTCTTCCACCGTTTCGGCGACCTCGGCTTCCGCCGCTTCCGGAGGCGCCGGCGGGGCGGCGATGCCGCCGCTCAATGCCATCAGGCGGTCCAGCTGCGCGCCCGCAAACTCCGCCAGAATCTTCAGCCCGTCGGCCGGCAAAGGCTGGCCCGTGCCGCCCGCGTCGGCGTAGAAGATGGCAGAAACCGCGCCCGCGGAGCGCACAGGCAGGAGCAGAATGGCATCCGAAGCGTCAGGACGGAACTTCTCGGAAACGTTTCGAATGCGTTTGAGCATTTCGGCTGTGGCATCCACGTGCCCGCCGGTCTCGTAACAGTGGCGGAAAATGTTGTCCTGGTTGAGGGGCACGATGAGCGCGCGGAAAGCCTTGTCATTAAGGCCCGAGAAGCCGCGGCCGCAAGAGCCCCAGGCCGATTTTCCGCGCACGTCGAAGACCGCGGCGCGCACGCCCAGATGCTGCGCCTCTTCGGTGAGCGTCTCGAGGACCTGTTCGGGAAACGTGGAGGTGATGAGGTTGCGGACGGCTCCGAGAACTTTCTCGAGCGCCTCGCCGCCCGCGCCGCCGGTCTCGACGCCGGCGAGCGCTTCAAATTCCTGACGCACGGTCTGCTCGACCTGCGCGTGGCGCTGGCGCAACTCCTCGAGCGCCTGCTGGAGCCGGTCGATCTGCTCCGCCTGCGCGCGCAGTTCCGACTGCATCTTCTCACGCGCCTGTCCTACCAGGTCCGTCAGAGAGTTCACTTGTGATTCCGGCAAAGCCGCCACCTCGGTCGAGTCTTCTGCGGATCAACATTATCGTACACGGGCAAGGGCGAGTGTCAACTTATTCTTGCCGAAGTCTCGCAGCGCTCGCGCGCCGAGGGCCCGGCCGCGCTTGACTCCCCCGGCACCGGCGCGTACTCTGGAAGAAGAGTGGGGGCGTTCCGGTTTCGACGGGAGCGTCTGCGCTTAGAAGGCATGCCGGGGGTCCACACCACCCGTAATCGGAGTGGAACAAAGACAACTGCCAACACGCAGTTTGCCTACGCTGCCTAATTAAAGGTAGCCGTCTCCTCTGTCAGGCCCGCAGGGCGGAGAGAGGCGTCGATCAGCGGGCTGGTCTGAGGCCGATCGCCTGCCGGTCTCGGCGAGAGTCCCGATTCGTCGGGGCAAAGGCTGGCCGGGGGTCCGTTCTTGCCCGTTCCTGAGAACCGCCGGCGAGACACCAAGTGAACGGGCTACGCATGTAGTCTTCTACCCGCAGGCCTCTTCGGACGGGGGTTCGACTCCCCCCGCCTCCAAA
>CAZKXX010000013.1:0-37975 GCA_964556705.1 uncultured Acidobacteriota bacterium | reverse complement strand
CGACTCCCCCCGCCTCCAAATCTGTTTTGATCAGAAAACTACGCAAACGCAGGGGGCTACGGTTCGCGCTCAAGCTCAGCCCAGAGCGTAACCATCATGTTCGCGCGCGGTCCCAGGCTGGTTCTCCGCGTGACGGGCCCGGTCAGGCGTTCACCCACCAAACGCAGTTCGAGTCGGTAGTCGTCCTCTTCGGCTCCCCTCGGAACATTGAAGATTCCGGCGAGCTTTCCGCCATTGAGGCGGACGTTCGCGAGCGGTTTCGCTTCGCTTCTGCCGAACGTGACAACGACGTCGCGTGGCCCTCGAACATCAAGGACGATCGCCTCCGGCTTCGGACAGGATTGAATGACGCCTCGATAGCGCCCGATGAGATTTACATCGTCGGTGGGCGGAGACGAGGCTGACGGCCTGGACTGCTCAGAGGCCTGTGCTGTTGTTGCGGACTCTCCGGGCAACAACTCGGCGAGGATTTCTCCTGCGAGTCGATTCACCGGCGCGGTAATCTGATTGGCCACGACAGCGATCACGATCTTTTCGGCCGGGACCAGCCACAGCGTAGCGCTCGAACCAGGCATCGCGCCGCTGTGCCACACCACTTTATGTTTGCCCATCCACGTCCGATTGATGTTCCAACCCAAGCCGTAGTCGCCGGGTCCGGGTTGCTGCATGGCTGCGAGCGACGCTGGCGAAAGCACCGCGCGCTGTCCTTCCAGGGCCGCATCCGCGTGGAACGAGCCGAAACGCACAAGATCTTCGACTGTCGCGTAAAGCATCGAGCCGCCAGCGAAATCGGTCACGTAGAAAGGTAACGGGCTGCCGTCCCTGCCGTAGCGTTTGGCTGCGCCGACCGCTTCCCCGGCACGCTCCGGTACACTCGCGCGCTTCAAACCTAGCGGTGCGAAAATTTCGCGTGCGAGAAAGTCTCGATACCGCTGTCCCGAGACACGAGTAATCGTTTCGGCAAGCACCTCATATCCGAGATTGGAGTACGAGTAGCGGCTTCCGGGTTTCTGGATCTCAGCGCCGTAGCAGCGAATCGTCTCGTCAAAAGGCAAGGGTCGATTGGCCTGGTCGTCGAAGAAGTACTGATAGTGCACCGGGAAGCCGGCGACGTGCCCGAGTATCTGCCGCAACGTTATATCCGCTTGCCCTACGCCCCCCGGCCGATTGAGGGGACCGAGATAGCGACTCACCGGCTCATCGAGCGCGAGTTTCTGTCGCTCCTGAAGGATCATGACTGCGGTAGCCGTGAATGGCTTGGTCACTGAGGCTATTGAGTACGGAGTGTCGGCAGTAGCGGGAATTTGGTTTTCGCGATCGGCAAATCCAAAACCCTCACTCCACAGGATTCGACCGTCACGTGCCACGGCCACGGCCAATGATGGCGTGGTCCCATCGGCCACGATCCTCTGGATCTTCGTGCGCAACTTCTCGACGTCGAGCTGCTCGCGCTGAGCGGCCGCCACCGCAGAAGCGAACAGTAGTCCGACAGTACAAGTCGCAATGCGAATGATCATGGTCCACTTCCTGAGTTCCGCCGCCGACGCGGCTCAACGTCGCGTCGAACCCGATAGAAGAGCGTCACCATGTTAGCAGCATCGACGATGCGAGCCGGAAGGATTCTACTTGATCTGGAAAGGTGCGAGACGGGAAAGCTTCGCAGAGTGGCTGAGAAGGCGAAAATCCCGTGTCCCATTTACGTTCCCGTTGGCGGCCATTCTACGGTTTCCGTGCGTATCTCTCGTTTAGCAATCTCAATAAATTGCGTGTTGTCAATACGCTTGAACAATCCGACTGCCCCGACCCCAAAGTTCGCCTCGCGAAAATTCCCCTTAGCGAAACCCGACGATTTCGTCGGGTGGAGTCGAAGGACAAGCTTCACGTCGCAGGTTCCCAACTGAGCGGGTCCCGGCGCACGGAATGGGGGAGGATTCGAGGGACCGAGCGGACGGCGCAGCGTCGTCCGTTTCGTCGAGTCCACCTTATCGGGTTTCGACGGTTTCCTTCAGCCGGGAAAGCATTTCCTGCGCAACCAGGTCTTCGTTTACACGGCCGTTTTGATCCTTCACGGCCTCCCCGCGCCCCAGACGATGACGCCGGCCACGTCGTGATGCGCGGCGAGGAACGGCGCGTAAGGGCGGCGCGTTCGTTTCTGCGGCTAGCGGGCGGGAAACTCCAGCACCGGGTCCGGCCGCGCCCCGGGCGCGGTCCGGAACTGACGCACGATTTTCCGCTCCGGCACGGAAATGACATATACCGTGTCAATGTCCTGCGCGGACGCGAAGGCGAGTTTGCCGTCCGAGGAAAGATTGAGCGAGACCGGCTGCCCGCCGAGCGCCACCTGCCCGAGGATCCGGCCGGACGTCGCGTCGGCAAACTCGACTTTGCTTTCGTGCATCAGCGCGTAAACGAGCTGGCGGCCGTCAGGAGTGACCGCGACGCGCACAGGCCCATTTCCGGTTCGAATCTCGCGCACCAGCTCCTGCTTCGTCGTGTCAATCACGCTGATCCGCTCCGCCTCGCGATTGACAACGTAAAGCCGCTGCCCGTCCGGTGAAAGCACGCTCCCCTCCGGCCGCTCGCGCGTGGGAATCAGCCGGAGCCGTCCGCTTTCCGCTTCGAGGGCCGTCACGTTGGCCGAATTGCTGTTGCTGACGTAAGCCCACCGGCCTTCCGAATCCCAGGCCACCATGTGCGCGGTCTTCCCTTTCGGATCGAAGGTCTTGACGATGGCGCGGCTGGCCGGGTCGATGAGAAGCAACTGGTCGGGCAGTTCCGTCGTGACGGCGAGCAGGCCCGATTTCGGATTCAAAGCAATGCCGTGTGGGCGGCGAAAGCGCCCGAGCGAGATCTCTCCGACCTTCTTGCGCGCGACGAGGTCCACAATCGAGACCGTGTTGCCGCCCGTTCCCGCCTGCTCGATGCGCATCGTGCCGTTGTCGGTGATGTAGGCGAAGCGGCCGTCGGCGGAAATCACCATTTCGTGCGGATGCTTCCCGACCGGAACCTCGCCGAGACGCCGGCCGTCTGCCGTGTAAAAGCCCAGCGAACTCGCGCCCTTGTGCAGCACGAGCAGGGCGGGCTCCTCGGCCCGGGCAAATGAAGATACGAACAGGAGCAGAAGCGCGATTCGATGCATCATCTCACCTTGAGCCCGCAATAAATTCCCCTCAGTTTACACGCCAGCGCGCGCACGCGAAACGGTGGGCGCTCCGCTGCGACATCGAACACTGGAAGTCTCAATCCGCGCTGGACAAGCCGGACCTCGCGGGCTAGACTGGCCGCCTTTGCGGCCTATGGCATCCCGACGAACCGTCATCTTCAGCACGCTGGTCGCGGCGCTGGGCGGCCTGCTCTTCGGATTCGACACCGCGGTCATCTCCGGCACCACCGAGGCGCTCGAACGCGTCTTCGAGCTGGACGCCTTCTGGCTGGGCTTTACGGTGGCCGCGGCGCTCATCGGCACCATCGTCGGCGCGCTCACGGCCGGCCCGCCCGCCGACCGGCTGGGGCGCAATCGCCTGATGATGGTGCTCGCCATCTTCTATCTGGTCTCCGCCGTCGGCACCGCGCTCGCGCAATCCTGGATTGCTTTTGCCCTTTACCGTTTGCTCGGCGGACTGGCCGTGGGCGGTTCCTCCGTCGTGTCGCCGATGTACATTGCAGAGATTGCTCCGGCGCGGCTGCGCGGCCGGCTGGTGGCCGTGGCGCAATTGAACGTCGTCATCGGCATTCTGCTGGCGTTCTTCTCGAACTACCTGGTCGCTCAACTCGCCAGTGCCGAGCGCGCCTGGCGGTGGATGCTCGGTGTCGAGGCCTTCCCCGCTGCGCTGTTTTTCGTGCTCCTGTTTTTCATTCCGCCCAGTCCGCGCTGGCTGGTCAAGCAGGGCCGCGCCGAGGAGGCGCGCCGCGTCCTCGAGCGTCTGGGTGAAGAAGACGTCGAGCGCGAGATGCAGGAAATCATCGCCTCGCTGCCTTCCGCAGCGGCGACGAAGAGCGAGCCGCTCTTCCAGCGGCGCTTGATGCGGCCGATCCTTCTCGCCTGGGCCGTCGCCATGTTCAACCAGCTCTCGGGAATCAACGCGCTGATGTACTACGCGCCGCGCATTTTTCAGATGGCCGGCGCCGCGGCGAGCGACGCGCTCCTCCAGGCCGTGGCCGTGGGCGGAACGAATCTGGCGTTCACGATTCTCGCCATGTTCGTGATTGACCGCTTCGGCCGCCGGCCGTTGCTGGTGATTGGCTCGGTGGGAACGGCGGCATCGCTCGCCGTCGTGGCCGCGGCGTTTTTCGGCGGCGGAGAAATGGGCCCGGCGGTGCTCGTCGGACTGCTCGCCTTTATCGCCTTCTTCGCCCTCTCGCAGGGCGCGGTCATCTGGGTCTTCATTTCGGAAATTTTTCCCAACCGCGTGCGCTCCAAAGGACAGTCGCTCGGCAGCTTTACGCACTGGTTCATGGCGGCGCTGGTTTCGTGGACGTTTCCGGTCATTGCGGCGCGCTCGCCCGGGCACGCCTTCGCGTTTTTCAGTTTCATGATGGTCCTGCAATTCTTCTTCGCCTGGAAAATCCTGCCCGAAACCAAAGGGCTTTCGCTCGAAGAACTGGAATACAAACTCGGCGTGGGCACGGACCAGCTCCGGCAATTGGAGGAGAAGCTTCACGTCGAGCCGCCCAAACCTGCCTGACGATGACCTTGCCGCGCCTCGCACTCGGAGCCTTTGCCGTCGCTGCCCTGCTGGCGTGCGCGGAAAGAGAACCGCTGCCCGAGACGCTCTATCAGGAGGCTTACCGGCCGCAGTTCCATTTCACTCCGGTGAAGAACTGGATGAACGATCCGAACGGCCTGGTCTTCTTCGACGGCGAGTACCACCTGTTCTATCAGTACAACCCCTTCGGGATTCGCTGGGGTCACATGAGCTGGGGACACGCCGTCAGCCCCGACCTCGTCCGTTGGGAGCACCTTCCGGTGGCGATTCCTGAGAAAGACGGCGTGATGATTTTCTCCGGCAGTGTGGTCGTGGACTGGAAAAACTCGAGCGGCTTCGGCCGTAACGGCGCGCCGCCGCTTGTAGCTGTTTACACCGGTCACCGCGAGCGCGAAAGAATCCAGACGCAGGACGTTGCCTTCAGCAACGACCGGGGGCGTACGTGGGCGCATTACGAGAAAAACCCCGTCCTCGACCGCGGCCTCCCCGATTTCCGCGACCCGAAAGTTTTCTGGCACGAGGCCGGGCCGTACTGGGTGATGGTCCTCGCGCTCCCAGCCGATCGAAAAGTGAGCTTCTATTCCTCCCGCGACCTGAAGCAGTGGAACCACCTGAGCGATTTCGGCCCCGCGGGCGCCGTCGAGAGCATTTGGGAAGTGCCGGACTTGTTCCAGTTGCCCGTCGAAGGCGAGCCGGGGCAGGCGAAGTGGGTGCTGACAGTCTCAATCGGCGCCGACAGCCGCGGGTCCGGCTCGGCCTGCCAATACTTTGTCGGGCACTTCGATGGCAAACGGTTCGTCGCCGAAAATGACGGCCCAGCTTCATTCGGGCGGCGCGAGACGACAACGCGCTGGGTGGACTACGGCCGCGATTTCTACGCGGCCATTTCGTTCTCCGACATTCCCCCTGAGGACGGACGGCGCATCTGGCTCGGTTGGCTGAATAACTGGCAGTACGGCCAGGACCTGCCCACCGACCCCTGGCGCGGCGCGCAAAGCATTCCGCGCGAACTGAAACTGAAGAGGCTCAACGGGCGCCTGCATCTCGTCCAGCAACCCGTGGCGGAGCTGGCGAAACTGCGCGGCGAACATTTGCGACTTTCTGAAACGATCGTTGAGGGAACCTTTCCGCTGGAAAAGCGTGGAATGTCGGGAAAAGGTCTCGAAATTCAAGCCGTGTTTGAGCCGGGCACGGCGAGCGAGTTCGGACTCAAGGTGCGCGTCGGAAAGGGCGAAGAAACTCTAGTCGGTTACGACACGAAGCGCGGAATGGTCTTTGTGGACCGCACACGCTCCGGCCGGTCAGATTTTCATCCGAAATTCGCCGATCGCCACAGCGGGCCTCTCGCCGCGCAACCAGGGCGTATCCGGCTGCACATCTTCGTGGACCGGTCGTCGGTTGAAGCGTTCGCCGGCGAGGGAGAAACCGTCCTCACAGACCTCATTTTTCCGTCCTCAGCCAGTCAGGGCCTCGAACTGTTCGCCTCGGGCGGCTCGGCCAAGCTCGTCCGCCTCGATGTTTGGAAGCTCCGCTCAATTTGGGACGAAACCGCACCCTGAGGGAGGGGTCGGATAACTCCCGGGGTTGAAGATTGCCGTGAAATCCGAGCCGGGGACGTGAACATCATTTTGAGAAGGGACGTCTTTCTCGTCGCCCCCGTGCGGATCCGAAAACAAGGGAGAACTCAAAGTCGCGCGAGCAGCGCTTTGAATCGCGGGTGGTCGCGGAGCGTCGCCAGGTCCGAGTCGTTCACAATCCACTCCTTGTGGCCGAAACCTTGCTGGACGGCTTTCTCCAGGCAGTCCAACGCGTCCTCGACGTCGCCGTGGAGGGAGTACACGCAGGCGACGTTGTAGAGGATGGACGTTTCCTCGGGATCCATGTCCAGCGCGCGACGCGCCCATTCCAGCCCTCGCTCGACCTGGCCGAGCTGGACCCACGAAAGCGCGCCCATGTAAACGGCGCGCGCGTCGTCCGGATGCACCTCGAGGTGTTTCTGGACCAACAGGAGGCAGCGCCGGTGCGCGGCAAGGGCGTCGTCACGCCGCTCCAGCCCTTCGTATGTGCTGGCCAGCAGGCCCAGCGACTGGTAATCGTCCGGCCGCACGCGCGCGGCCTGCTCGTAGAGGCCCGCGGCTTTGGCGAGTTTCCCCTGCTGGAAAGACGCCCGCGCGTAGAAGTAATACCCTTCGAAAAGCCTCGGGTCGAGACGGATCGCGGCTTCCAACTCCTCTTCGGCGTCCGCGTAGCGGTTGTTGAGCGTGAGCGCCAGGCCGCGTGAGGCATGGGCCTCGGCGAGTTCGGGATCGAGCTCGAGCGCCCGGCGGCTGGCCGAGTCGGCCTCTTCGAGCATCCCCGGCGAAGAATCCGCGTACATGTAGAGAAACGAGCAGCAGTCCGCGATGCCGGCGTAGGCGCGCGCGTAGGCGGGATCGATTTCGATGGCGCGCTGGAACATCTGCCGCGCGAAGGCGTAGCTCTTGCGGCGATGGTGGTAGAAGAACTGGCGCCCGCGCAGGTAGTAGTCGTAGGCGCGCACGTCGGCCGTCGGTTTTTTCTCGATCGCGCGCTTCTCCTTCTCGCTGAGCATCACCTGGAGCGCCTGCGCAATCGCCTGCGCGATTTCGTCTTGGATGGCGAAGACGTCCTGAAGCTCGCGGTCGTAGCGCTCGGCCCAGACGCTGTGCCCGGTGCGTGTCTCGACCAGTTGTGCCGTCACGCGCAGGCGCGAGCCGCCGCGCCGCAGGCTGCCCGTCAGCACGTAAGGCGCGCGAAGCTGCCGGCCGATTTCCGGCGCCGTCACCGCCTTGTCCCGGAACGCGTAAACCGCCGAAGACGGAAAGACGCGCAGGTCGCGCAGCCGGGAGAGTTCGGTGATGATGTCTTCGGTGATTCCGTCGCGAAAGTACTCGTCCTCTTTCGACGCGCTGAGGTTGTTGAAGTACAGGACGGCGACCGATTTCTCCGGCGCGGCCGTTTCCACATCCCGCAGGGCGCGCGCGCCCGAATTGCGGCCCGAGTCGAGGTCGCGCTTCAGCCGCTTCAGGTCGGAAAGGATTTCCGCCGCGCTCTGGTAACGCAGCGTCCGGTCTTTTTCGAGCGCCTTGACGATGATGCGGTCCAGCTCCGCGGGCAGTTCGGAGGTCACGCGAAGCGGCGGCGCCGGCTCGCGGTTGAGGATGGCGTCGAAGATAGCCGCCGTCGTGCTCCCGGAAAACGCCTGGCGTCCCGTTGCCATTTCGTAAAGCACCAGGCCGAAGGAGAACAGGTCGCTGCGCGCGTCCACGTCGCGGCCGAGCGCCTGCTCGGGCGACATGTACGCCACGGTGCCGAGCGCCTGGCCGGGACTCGTGAGGTTCGCGTCGAGCGCCGTCGCCGTCGCCCCCACCGTCTCGGGAACGCGCGCGCGTTCCTGCGCCAGTTTGGCCAGACCGAAATCGAGGATCTTCACCTGCCCGCGCGCGGTCATGAACAGGTTCGCTGGCTTGATGTCGCGGTGGGTGATCCCCCGGGAATGAGCGGCATCGAGCGCGTCGGCGATCTCGATGCCGAGTTCGACCAGCTCGTCCACCGGCAGCGGAGATTCCGAAAGCCGGTGCTTCAGCGTCTTCCCCTCGAGCAGTTCCATGACGATGAAGTGTTGCCCCTCGATCTCGTCCACGTCATAGATGGTGCAGATTCCCCGGTGGTTGAGCGCCGAAGCCGCGCGCGCTTCGCGCTGGAAGCGCTCCACGGCCTGCCGGTCGTGCGAATACTCCGCGGGCAGAAACTTGAGCGCCACGCTGCGGCCCAGGCGGGAGTCCTCCGCCTTGTACACCACGCCCATCCCGCCGCCGCCGAGCTTTTCGACTACGCGGTAATGTGAGACCAACTTGCCAATCATTCGGGGAAACCCTCGCGGGGCGTTTCATCTTAGAGTGCGACCTGAGAGAAGTCAATCAGCGGGCGCCGGGCCGCCGGAATAACGGCTCCGCCATTGCAGCGGGACTGCGAACACACCGGCTTCCCTCCCCCAGGACCGGTGAACGCCGGCCAAGCCGCGTCCGCAAACGTCCCTGCGGAAGGTTAACTACTTTGCGCTCAGCTAACGATCTGATCAACAGGCGCAATTTTTCTTGGCGGCCTGGCGAATCTGGGTGTAAGCTCCGGGCCTCGGCGCGCTCGGGTCCGCGCCGGGAAATCTCACACGACAACGCGATAAGCATGCGCACGCACGAGGACGGGAACTCTGAAAGCGTGGTCGCGCGACTCAGCCAGCAGCTTGCGGCGCTGGAGAAGCGCGACTGGGACCTCTGGCTGATCGTGGTCGGCACCGGAATTCTGGTGAGCGTGGGGATCGTGGCCATGCTTGCTCCCGGGGCCATTATGCACGGCGGCCAGGTGCAGATGGATCTGAGGCTGTCGCGCGAGCTCTTCCTGGGACTCGTGGCCGTGCTGGTCATCCTGAATACTTACATCATCAGCCGGCGGCTGGAACTTCGCCGCACCCGCGAACAGGTCATCTCGATGTCGATTCAGAATGAGCTTCTGCGGCTGCAGTCTTTTATCGACCCGCTGACCGAAGTGTACAACCGCAAGGCGCTGGACGAAATGACGGCCAAATACATCAGCCGCGCTCAACGCCTTGAGAAGCCTCTGACGTTTCTACTGATTGACACAGACGATTTCAAGGAGATTAATACCCGCTTTGGCCATCTCACCGGTGATTTCGTCATCGCCGAAATCTCCACGCTGCTCTGCTCCGCCGTCCGCGGTTCCGACGCCGTGGTGCGTTACGGCGGCGACGAGTTCCTCGTCATCCTCGCCGACGCGCCCCGCGAGGGCGCCGAAATCGCCATCCAGCGCATTGAACGGCTGGTCGAGGAATGGAACCGCGCCGGACACCTCAAGGACTTCAAACTCTCGCTCAGCATCGGAGCGAGCGAGTGGAAGCCCGGCAAGACCCTCGACGACCTCCTCACCGAAGCCGACAAGAACATGTACGCCGCGAAGGACGCCCGCAAAGAGGCGTCGCGCTGAGCGCGCTGGACACCTCGCCCGAGTGCTGGCAGAATCAAAAGCAGGTTCCAGGTGCTGGGTGTCGGGGCGTGGCGCAGCCTGGTAGCGCGCTTGCCTTGGGCGCAAGAGGTCCCCGGTTCAAATCCGGGCGCCCCGACCACTTTTCTCAGAAGACCTTCAAGCGCGTGGCGCCATCTCGATGCGCGCCCCGACGTGCAGTCGGGGAGGTCCCCGGTTCAAATCCGGGCGCCCCGACCACTTTTCTCAGAAGACCTTCAAGCGCGTGGCGCCATCTCGATGCGCGCCCCGACGTGCAGTCGGGGAGGTCCCCGGTTCAAATCCGGGCGCCCCGACCAGAAAACCAATGGCGAGTGGCAAGTGACGAGTGCCCAGTGGGCAGCCGGCCGTCAACTATGAGTCGTCAGCTATCAGCACTCTGAATCCTTGATTCTGACTTCCGCCTTCAGCGTTCAGTCTTCATCCTTCAGCCTCCACACTTTAACCTTGACCCTTCACGCCTGAGCCCCAGTTCTCTCTCCCCTGTGACCTGTCCCCTTCTCCGATTCCGCGTGGACGAATCGCAGCGTCTCGCTTATCATCAGAAGTTTGGGTGAAGGCACGCAGTTCCTTCTCGTGCTGTTCTCTCCTGTTTTGCGAAAAGGTGGAACGGCGCCGGGGCTGAGTCTGGAAAATGGAGAGGCTTTCTATGACGACCAACGGTCGTAACGGGAAACACTCGCCTTTCGTGAACTTCGTACTGGCGGGGGTGTCGCTGGCGATGCTCGCGGGCTGCTCGCCGCAAACCATGGAGGCCGCACGCACCGAACCCGCTCCCACGGGCGGCGAGGGCTACAAGACGCTCGGCCGTTATCACATCCGCCCGGCGGACCTGCCGCCACCCTACGCGACCCAGGACGCCGAAGAGCCGCCGGAAGTCATTCCCCGCCCCGCTGACGCGAAGCTCGTGATGCCCGAGGGCTTCTCGATTGACACGTACGCCGAAGGCGACTTCGAGATGCCGCGCGAACTGGCCCTGGCGCCGAACGGTGACGTCTTCGTTTCCGACTCTCGTTCGGGCCGCATCATCATCCTGCGCGATACGGACCAGGACGGAAAAGCCGATGAGCGTTTCGTGTTCGCCAGCAATCTGACCCAGCCTTACGGCATGGCTTTCTGGAAAGAGTATCTCTACGTCGGCAATACGGACGCGGTGGTGCGCTTCCGCTACAGGCCCGGGCAGACGAAGGCGGAAGGGCGGCCGCAGAAAATCGCCGACCTGCCCGGCCGCGGCTATCGCCAGCACTGGACGCGCAACCTCGTCTTCAGTCCCGACGGTTCCAAGCTCTACGTCACCGTGGGCTCGGAGACCAACGTGGACGTTGAAGAGCATCCCATGCGCGCCGCGATTTCCGAGTTCAATCCCGACGGCAGCGGTTTTCGAGTGTTGGCGAATGGGCTGCGCAACCCGCTGGGCGTGGCGTTCTATCCGGGCACGAATACGCTCTGGGCCGTGGTGCAGGAACGCGACCGCATCGGAGACGATCTGGTGCCCGATTACCTGACTTCGATTCAGGAGGGCGGCTTTTACGGCTGGCCGTTCGCGTACATGGGGCGGACCGAAGATCCCCGGCGCAAGGGCGAGCGGCCCGACCTCGTCGCCAAGACGATCGATCCCGACGTCCTCATCCAGGCGCACTCGGCGACGATGGACCTGGTGTTCTACGAAGGCCAGATGTTTCCGGAAGAATATCGCGGCGACGCGTTCGTCTCGTTGCACGGCTCGTGGAACCGCAACAAACGCACGGGTTATAAAATCATCCGCGTGCGCTTCGAGAACGGCAAGCCGGCGGGCGGATACGAAGATTTTCTCGTCGGATGGATGCTCGACCCGCAGAACAAGCAGGTGTGGGGCCGGCCCGTCGGATTGCTGGTGCTGGAAGATGGCTCGCTGCTGATTTCCGATGATGGCGCGAACAAAATCTGGCGGGTCAGCTATCAGGCGCCGTCGGGAAATTGAGCGCGTGCGCTTGCCCTGCCGTCTCCGCACGACCGCCGCGGCGCTGGCGCTGCTGCTGCCTGTGTTCGGTTCAGCGCCTGCGCAGGCGGACAGCGCGAGCGACCAGTCGGCCGCAACGATTGAAGGAATCGTTCAGACGCGCGACGGGCGGAAAGTCGAGGGCGCCACGGTCCGCTTGGTGCGTTTCGACGGTGGATCCGGCCCCACCTTAACCACCGACCCGGAAGGCGCGTTCCGGTTTTCCGGTGTCGCTCCCGGCGACTACGAAATCCAGGTTGAGTTCGATCGCTTGACGACGCATCGCGAGCGCGTTCAATTCGGCGGTTCGCCGCTGACGCTCCGCATCAGACTTTCTCCGCTTCCGCTTTCGGAATCCATCACCATCACCGCAACACGCAGCGAGCAGCGTCTCGGTGAAGTCCCCGCGCACGTTTCGGTGGTCAGTCGCGAAGACCTGCAAGACTCGCCCGCGCTGGCGCTCGATGACGCGCTGCGCCACACACCGAGTTTCAGCCTCTTTCGCCGCACCAGCAGCCTGGTGGCGCATCCGACGACCGCCGGCGTGACGCTGCGCGGCGTCGGCGCCAGCGGCGCCAGCCGCACTCTGGTTCTCGCCGACGGCCTGCCGCACAACGACCCCTTCGGCAACTGGGTTTACTGGAACAAGGTCCCGCTCACGCAGATCGAAAGCGTCGAGGTCGTCGAGGGCGCGCTCTCGGACCAGTACGGCCACTCGGCGATGGCGGGCGTGATTCACCTCACGACGCGCCGGCCCCGCGAGACGGCATTGGACATTCAGGGCCGCGCGGGAGGGCTGGGCACGGCTGACGTCGATTCCTTTGCGAGCCGCCGCTTCGGCCGGCTGGGAATCGCGCTGGGCGGACGCGCCTTCACGACCGACGGCTATCACCTCGTCGCCGCCGAGCGCCGCGGCGCGGTGGATGAACACGCGCGCTCGCGGCACGAAACACTCAACTGGGAGGTCGAGTACAAGGTGAGCGAACAGCTCGCCGCCTTCCACCGCGGGCGATTCTTCGCTGAGGCGCGCGAAAACGGGACGGCGCTTCAGGAAAACTCGACGCGCGAAACGCTTTTCGCGGGCGGCCTGCGCGGCACGGGCGGTTCCGGCGACTGGCAGGTCAACGCCGCGACGCGCCGCCAGACGTTCGAAAGCAGTTTCAGCGCCATCGCTCCGGACCGCTCCTCCGAGACGCTTTCGCTTTTACAATCCGTCCCCTCGCGCGATTTCCTCGCCAACGGTCTGGGCCGTTGGACGCTCGGCGGCCGTCATCGCCTCGCTGCCGGCGCCGAAACGCATTGGGTGGGCGCGAAGAATCTCGAAGATGTTTTTTCGCCCGCCGGCGCGAACGTGCGCGACCGCGACATCCGCGGCGAGCAGTGGTCCGCGGGAGTCTTCATTCATGAAATGGTCGCGCCCGCGCCGCGACTGGTCCTCACGCTGGGCGGCCGGCTCGACACGTGGCGCAACTTCGACGCCACGCGCGCCGAGACCGTCATGGCGACCGGCGAAACAACTCTGACACATTTCCTCCGGACTTCGCAGACGGCCGTGAGCCCGCGCGCCGGCCTGCTCTATCGTCTGAGCCATTCGTTCGCCGTGCGCGGCGCTTACTACCAGGGCTTTCGCGCTCCGTCGCTGAACGAACTGTACCGGCCCTTCCGCGTCGGCAACGTCCAGACGCTTGAGAACGAAGCGCTGCGCGCCGAGCGGCTCACCGGGGCCGAGGCAGGATTCAATCACGCGCCGACTCGAGACTTTTTCTGGCGCGTCACAACGTTCTGGAATCGCGTTAAGGATCCGATTTCGAACCTCACCCTGAGCGTGACGCCCGCGCTCATTACACGACAGCGGCAGAATCTGGGACGGCTCGACGTGCGCGGCTTCGAGGGCGAGGCGGAGTTCCGTCCCGGGTCACGCTGGAGCGCGCAGACCGCCTACCTCTTCAACCAGTCCGTGGTCAGGGAGTTTCCCGCGGCGCGCGAAATCGAAGGGCTGTTCGTTCCGCAAGTGCCCCGCCATCGCGCCAGCCTGCGAATGCAATTCTTCCCCACGTACCTCACGCGCCTGAGCCTTCAAGCGCGCTACGAGAGTCACCGGTTCGATGACGACCTCAACCAGTTGCGACTCGGGTGGTTCTGGGTGGCGGATTTCGCGGCCTTCCAGCCGCTCGGCGGGCGTTGGGAAGCGTTCTTCGCGGCCGAGAATCTCTTCAACCGCCGCTACGCGGTGCAGGCGACTCCGGTCGAATTGCTGGCGACCCCGCGCATCGTCATGGGCGGGTTACGATTCCGGCTTTCGGCAAGGTGAGGAGCGGACCCGGCCGCAGCGCAGCTTTCAAGAGAGTCCTCTTACCGCAACCGCACTTCCACCGGTCCGCGCGTCGCCCTGTCGAAGGCAAACGTGCCCGTCATTTCCCGTCCGTCCCGGACGAACGTGACTCGGTAGTCGCCGAAGAAGCCGCGGAATTGCGCCGTCGCACCGGCATGGAGCGCCACCTCGGCCCGCGTCCACCATTGGTCCTTGATGAGTTTTTTCAGGACCTCGTACGCGGGCTTCGGGCTCATGTCGTCACGCAAAAGTCCGGCGGGCGCACCCTGCCACGCGCCCTGGTCGGAGAAGTCCCACCAGGTAATCGCCTCCACCGCCGGATGGCTGAACAGCACGGTGTAAAACCGCGCGACCTCCTGGGCCTGACGGCTTTCTCCTTCGGGCGTTGAACGCCAGTCGAAGTCAGGAGTTTTCTTGCGCAGTTCCCAGCCCGGCTCTCCGGAAAGAAACGTGACTTCGGTAAAGTGCAGCGGCTTGCCGAAGCGCGCGAAGCGTTCGCAGACTTCCCAGGTCTTTTCGACGCTCCAGGCGCCGGAGTGCTGGTGACTCTGAATTCCGATGACGTCGTAAACCGGTTTGCCGTCCGGGTCCAAGAGCCTTTCGAGGACCTTCCGGGCAAAATCCTCGCCGGTGCGATAGTCGTTGATGATAAGCAGCGCGTCCGGGTCGGTGATGCGCGCCAGGCGAAACGCCGCGAGAAGATACTCTTCAACGCCCAGCCGGCGGATGGCGCCGGTCAGCACGGGCGCCCGCTCGGCCGTTTCCGGGCGGTCGTATTCGGTGGCTTCGTTTACGACGTCCCAGTAACGGATCTCGCCCTGAAAGCGCGAGACGATTTTCCCCACGCGTTCGAGCTGAAGCTTCATCGCCTCGTCCCAGTCGCGCGGGAGCCACGGGGGATCCACGAAATTCCAGGCCAGGGGATGACCCTTCGCGACAACGTCGTTCCGGCGGCACCATTCGAGCATCTGCTCCGTCTCTTCGTAAGCCGGGCGGTCGCGCTCCCGCTCGTACCTCCACCAGTAGAACGGCAGCGTGGCGAAGTTGAAGAGCTCGACAAACCGCTTCTCGTACCCGGCGGCGTCGCGCGGCGTGCGGCAGCGGCCGAGCAGAAAAAGGTTGGATCCGAAAAGAAACTTGTGCCGCGTTTGCTCGATGAGAACCGTCGTGCCTTCGGGGAGCGGTTCGCCGTCCGTGCCCAGAATCCGAACGACGACTTCGCCCGTTCGGTGTTGAGCGATTCGTTCCTCGGCGCCGCCGAGAATATCGTCGGCGGCCGGGACGGACAGTGGAAAGAAGAGAAGAAAAAGAACCGGAATTCGCCTCATCACCGGGAGACCTCAAAGAATCGAGAATGAATGCACCGCGCATGTCTGACGCGCCGAGTATAGCACCTGCGGACGAATGCTTGACTTCGTTGAAAGCGGGCCGATAGACTGCCCAGCGTGGCACACGTCGGGCGACGCGCCGAAGAAACACGCTTGCGAGCCTCACGAACGGACCTCGGGTGACGATGCGAAATTTCATTCTGGCTCTCCTTCTGCTGTCCTCTCCCCTGGCGCGCGCCGCGGATTCCCCTTCGCCCGCCGGCGCCGTCTCGCTCGACGGCGACTGGCAATTCGTCGCCGACCCGCGCGCCGAACTGACGCCCGGGACTCTGGACGCCGCGGCGAACATCCGCCCCGCGCGCGTGCCGGGCTCGTGGCAGGCGCAGTTCTTCGACCTGCGCGACTACGCCGGCGTTGCCTGGTACTGGCGCGAGGTGAAGCTCGACGCCGTCCCGGAGGGCCGCGTCGCGCTGCTGCGTTTCGGCGCCGTGGACTATCGCGCCGAAGTCTTCGTCAACGGCGAGCGCGCGGGTTCGCACGAAGGCGGCTACCTGCCTTTCTCATTCGACGTGACGAGTCTGGTGAAGCCCGGCAAGAACCGCATCGCCCTGCGCGTGGTGGACGCGGGAGGAGAAGTCAAGGAAATCGAAGGAATCCGTTACACCGAAATTCCTCACGGCAAGCAGGACTGGTACGTTGAGACGAGCGGGCCATGGCAGAGCGTGAGGCTCGAGGTCCGTCCGCGCGCGCACATCCGCAACGCGCACATCACGGCCGGCGCGGACGGCGCCTTCCGCATCAACGTCCGCCTCGCAGCCGGCGCCGCACAGGGCCGGCTGGAAGTGACGGCGGCGGTTTTCGACGCGGAGGGAAAGCAGCTCTGGGGGGAATCGCGCCCGCTCGCCGCGGGCGAGGCGCGCGCGGAATTCACGGGCCAGGTGCCCGAACCGAAGCTGTGGGACCTCGACAATCCGGTGCTTCACACGCTGCGCGTTACGCTTTCGAACGGCGACACCGTCACCGAGCGCTTCGGCTTCCGCACGTTTACGACCCGCGAAGGCAAGTTCTATCTCAACGGCTGGCCTGTTTATCTGCGCGGCGCGCTCGACCAGGATTTTTATCCGGACACCATCTACACTCCGCCTTCCGACGACTATCTTCTCGACCAGGTCCGCAAGGCAAAGCAGCTCGGGCTGAACATGCTGCGCTGTCACCTCAAAGTGCCCGACCCGAAGTATCTGGACGCCGCCGATGAAGCGGGAATCCTCATCTGGTATGAGGTCCCCAACTGGGACAAGCTCACGGAGGATTCGAAGCGCCGGGCCTGGGAGACGCTCGAAGGCATGGTCGAGCGCGACTGGAATCATCCCTCCCTCGTCGCCGTGAGCATCATCAACGAAAGCTGGGGCGCGGACCTAAGCGAGGCTTCGCACCGCCAGTGGCTGCTGGAAAGTTACCGTCGCGCCCGGCAGCTCGTGCCCGGCTGGCTGGTGGTGGATAACAGCCCCTGCTGCCAGAATTTTCACCTGGCGACAGACATCGCCGACTTCCACCAGTACAACGCGATTCCCGATTACGCTTCCGACTTCGATCGTCTGGTGGGCGACATGGCGCGGCGGCCCCGCTGGCTTTTCAGCCCTTACGGCGACGCGGCGCCGCGCGGCGACGAGCCGATTGTGCTTTCCGAGTTCGGCAACTGGGGCCTGCCGGCCATTCCAGAAACAAAACCGTGGTGGTGGTCGCGCGACTTTCGGGGAATTGACATCACCCGTCCGGAAGGCGTTGAGGAGCGTTTTGCGGAATACGGTTTTGAATCGCTTTTCCCGAATCTGACCGCGCTGACCGAAGCGACCGAGCGCCACCAGTTCCGCGCGCTGAAATTCGAAATTGAGGCGCTGCGCGCGCGGGCGGGCATTCAGGGTTACGTCATCACGGAATTCACGGACCTCAACTGGGAAGCCAACGGCCTGCTCGACATGTGGCGGCGGCCCAAAGCGTATGCCGAGGAGCTCGCGAAACTCCAGCAGCCCGATCTGCTGCTGGCGCGCGCTGAGCGGCGGAATTTTGTGGCGGAAGAAAAGGTCAATGCTGAAATCGTTTTCTCCCGCTACAGCGGACGCCTGCTCGAAAATGCCGTGGTTTACTGGGAGCTGGAGGGGACGGAACTCAAGGGCAACTTGCCCCTGCCCTCGTCGGCTCCCGGGACGGTGACGAGGGTCGGAAGCGTCGAATTCCTGGCTCCCCAGGTGACCGGGCCCTCGCGGCGCCTGCTCAAGATCAGCCTGGTGGCCGGCGAACGAGTGCTCCAGGCGAACAACATCGAGTTCTTCTTCTACCCGCGCCGCACGCCGACTCTTCCTCCCGCTGTGTCATTTCACGACCCGGCGGGAAGACTGCGACGCCTAGTTCAGGACATGCGCGCGCGGAATTATCTCCCGCCTTCGGGTCGCGAGCTGCTCCCGGTGCTCATCACTTCGACTTTCGATGAAACGGTCCGGCAGGCCTTGCGCGAGGGCGGACGAGTCCTGCTTCTCGCGGCCGACAAACTGGAAATCGCTCCTGACCTCGAGGTCGTGCCGCGCGCCAACTCGCGCCTGGACGGCAACTGGATTTCGAGCTTTCTCTGGGTGCGGCGCGGCCGCGCGCCGTTTACGCAACTCGGCTTCGAGCCGCTGGCGGGCTTTGAAGTGCAGGCCGCGGCGCCGCCCACCGTCCTGCGCGGCGTGCCGGCGGAACATTTCGACGACGTGCTGGCGGGGATGTTTTACGGCTGGGTCCATTCGAACGTCGCTGTGCTGGCGCAGGCGCGCTGTGGCAAGGGACGGCTCATCATTTCGACGTTCTCGCTGGGGACCACCTACACCACCGACCCGTATGCCACGCACCTGCTCGACGCGCTGGTCGAACACGCCATCTCCGGCCCCGAACCCCGCTGGGAATTGCCGGGCTGCGCTCCGTAGCGCAGGTCTGTCCTTTGACCTGCGGCCCCAGCCAAGGAAGAATGTCCCGGTTCTCACATGGCCGATTCCACCTTCAAGCGCCTCCTTCGGGATTTCAGCAGAAAATCGCGGACGAAGAAGTTCGAACTGCTGGAGCGCGTCTTCCGGCCGCGGCCCGAGGACCGCGTGCTCGACATCGGCGCCAGCGGCGAGGTCTTTCTCCGCTACACCTTCGAGGACGTTTATCCCTATCCCGAGCGCGTCGTGGCGGGCGGCTACGATTGGCGCGAGGTCTCCAGCGCGCGCGGGTATTATCCGAAACCTTCCTACGCCGTCTTCGACGGCTGCGCGCTTCCTTTTCCGGACAAGAGCTTCGACCTCGTCTTTTCCAACGCCGTCATCGAGCACATCCTCGGCCCGGGGCGGCAGGAGCGGTTCGCGCGCGAAGTGATGCGCGTGGGCCGGAGCTGGTTCGTCACCACGCCGAATTACTGGTATCCGTTCGAGAGCCATTACCACCTGCCCTTCATCCAGTTCATGCCGCGCGCGATGCAACGCGAATACAACCGCCTGCTCGGCACTCATATTCCCAGGGGCATGGTCCAGGACCTGGCGCTGCTTTCGGCGCGCCGGTTGCGGCGGCTCTTTCCCACCAGCCGCATCGCCAAAGTCCGTGTCACGTTCTGGCCGGAGACGCTGGTGGCCTATTTCGTGGACCCGTCGCGCGATGCGCGCCGAAGCCGGAAGCCCGGGCCGGGGGAATGCGATTGATGGACCGCGAGCGATCCAGCCGGACCAACACAAGTCCAGCCGGTTTTCCTGGATTTTTCGTTTTGGAGTTTCGAGGCGTGACGGTATCTTGAGCAACAGCGCGCGCGGCGCTTCAGGACCCGGAATTCCGGTTACTTCTGCTTCTTCGGCACCCAGTAGATTTCCTCGCGCAGAAATTCCCTGGCAAAGCCGCGGCGCTGGAGAATCCCCTTGGCGTTTTCGATCATCTGCGGGTGGCCGCAGAGGTAGGCGGTGGTGGAACCCGGTTCGAAGCCGAGGTTATCCAGATACTTTCGCAGGACGTCTTCGGCGCGGCCGACCTCGCCTTTCCAGTTCTTGTCTTCCCAGGGCCGGCTGACGGTGGGGATGAACGTCAGCCAGGAGTGTTTCTTTGCGAGGTCTCTCAGCTCGTCGTGGTACCCGAACTCCCAGGAGCGGCTGGCGGCTTCAAGGACGGCGAGCTGGAATCCCGCCGGGAACTTTCCTTCCGTTTCCGCGCGGACCAGCGTCCGCGCCATACTGACGTAAGGCGCCACGCCGGTCACCGTTGCCATCAGGAAGTGGCGCGTGTGGCCGCTCTTTTCGTCGAGCGTGAAGCGGCCTTTCGACTGCCGACGCATCAGCATCGTCTCGCCGACGCCCAGTTTGTGGAGAAGCGGCGTCAGGCCGCCGTGCGGGACCAGCTCGAAGAAGAACTCGATGTCCTCTTCGAGGGGACTGGAGACGATCGAGTAGGGGCGCTCCACCACATTTCCATCCTGCTCGACGCCCAGCGTGGCGTACTGGCCGGGCGCGAAGGCCAGCTTCTCTTCCGGCCGCACCCGGACGCTCCACAAGTCTTCGGTGTAATCACGCCGCTCCACGATTTTGACCGCCTGATATTTCGACTGGGATTGCGCCATGAGGCTGAATCGAACTCCCTTCTCTTGCGGGCCTGCGCACGTGCGACCTCCGCTCGCTCAACTCTGTTCTGGTGGAGGGGTTTCGCGACGCCGCAGCCCTGACTCGATCTCTCATCATACCAGAGCTTCCGCCGGGTGCTGGCGGAAAGCTCCGCCGGCGACGGCGCACAGCCGTCCGAGGAGCGAAGCTCTCTGGACAGGTCAGACCGGGGCCGCGACGCGCCCGCCGGCAGGGGCCGGCAGTTACGGCAGCCGTCCGCCGGCCGAGAATCCGTAAACGTACCAGACGGCGAGCACGCCCACGTAAGCGAGCGAAATCGCCAGGCAGATCGCGAAAGGTTTTCCGATGAACGGGCCCGGCACTTCCTTCTTCCAGGCGCGCCAGCAGAGGACCACGAGCACGACCTGCATGATGATCGCCAGCGCGTGGAGCGGCGTGTCCGTGGGGGGAACTTCCCGACCCGCCAGATAAGCGAAGAGCACCGCAAACTCCTCGAAGAAGCCGCCGAGGATGACGTTCAACAGGAACCAGAGCGGCGGCACGAGGATCCCCAGCATGTAGCTGTACACGTTGTCGCCGAAGAAAACCATCACGGCGATGAGCAGATAGATCAGCGACTTGAACAGGTCAAAAAAGAAAAACTGGTCCAGAGCGAAGGCCCCGGCCACAATCAGAACCACCGTCAGAAACGAAACGACGAAGATTCCCCGGTCGGACATGGCGTGTCTCCTCCTGGCAGAATGGCGACCCGCCCGAGCGAGAGCTTGCGCGCGCGCCGCGGCCGCCGCTTCCGGTCTTCCTCCTGGGGTGCGTCTCTCGAAAGTCCCGAACCGATTGGTCCGGGACCGCAAAAACCGTGGGAACGAGCGGCGGAAGTATAACACAGCGGGGGAAAAAGCAAGCCCGAGCGGCCAGGCGGAATTTCGCGGCCGGCAGGCGGCCCGTCAGCATTCGGGAGGCCTCAGAAGCTCCGCGCATTGCCGCGCGATCGCCCACTCTTCACGGGCTCGAATCACCAGCACGCGGACCCGGGAGTCCTGCGCCGCGATGTCCTCGTCAGGCCGGACGTTCTCGTTCTTCCGCGGGTCCAGTTTCAGGCCGAGGAACTCAAAGCCCTCGCACGCCGCCGCGCGCACCTCGGCAGAGTTTTCGCCGACCCCGGCCGTAAAGACCAGCGCGTCACACCCTCCCAGCGTCGCCAGCATCGCGCCGATGCCCGCGCGCAGCCGGTGAACGTAAACGTCGAAGGCGAGTTTGGCGCGCGCGTTGCCCTCGCGGCGAGCCGCCAAGACCTTTCTCATGTCATCCGAAATCCCGGAAAGTCCCAGCAGGCCCGATTCGCGATTGAGGATTTCGTCCAATTCTTCGGCCGATTCGCCCCGCCGAAGCAGGTGGAGGAGAATGCCGGGGTCGATGGACCCCGACCGCGTTCCCATCATCAGCCCTTCGAGCGGAGTGAAGCCCATCGTCGTCTCGATGCTTCGCCCCGCCGCCACCGCCGCCAGCGAGCAGCCGCTGCCCAAGTGGCAGGTAATCAGGCGGAGAGATTCCGGGCTGCGACCGAGAATCCCCGCCGCGCGCTCGGCGCAGTAGTGATGATTGATGCCGTGAAACCCGAAACGCCGGATGCCTTCTTCGAACCAGCGGTAGGGGCCGGGATAGACGGCCGCCGCGCGCGGCATGCCGGCGTGGAAAGCCGTGTCGAACACCGCAACCTGCGGCACCTTGGGGAAAAGATTTTCCGCTGTCTCGATTCCCGCCAGATCGGCATGGCTGTGGAGCGGAGCGAGTGAAGAGAGCCGGGCGATCGCCGCTTTCACCTCGGAGGTGATCCTCGTCGCCTGGCGATATGCCTCGCCGCCGTGGACGACGCGGTGTCCCACGGCCTCGACATCCTCGGGAGATCGAAGGACTCGAGTCGCGTCATCCCGAAGCTTCGCGAGCATTTTTTCGAGGGCTTCCCGCCGGGACGCGGCTTCGATTTCGGTTTCGACGGCTTCGCCCGCGGAAGTCCTGATTCGAGCGCTCCCTTTCAGCGTCTCCTCTTCCCGCCACGTCACGCGTCCTTCCCACAGCGGCTCGGGCGGCGTCTCGGGAAGCGCCCGCGGAACGCCGTAGAGGGAGATTTTTTGCGTGCTGGAGCCGGAGTTGAGAACGAGAATCTTCATCGCTCAGTAGGGCCACTTCCAGTCGCGGATTTCCGGAAGGTCTTCACCGTGACGGACGATGTACTGCTTGTGCTCGATCCGCTTGTCTCGCAGGAACTGCTTGAAGTGCGCGCCGACGCGCGAAAGGCGCGGCAGGCGGTCCACGACGTCCGCGGCCAGGTGGAAGCGGTCGAGATCGTTCAGCACCGCCATGTCGAAATTCGTCGTCGTCGTCCCTTCCTCCTTGTATCCCCGGACGTGCAGGTTGCGGTGATTCGTCCGGCGATAGGTGAGGCGGTGAATCAGCCACGGATAGCCGTGGTAGGCGAAGATGATGGGCTTGTCGGTGGTGAAGATGGAGTCGAACTCCGGGTCCGGAAGACCGTGGGGATGTTCGCTGGGCGGCTGGAGCTTCATCAAGTTCACGACGTTGACGACGCGGATCTTCAAGTCGGGAAAATTCTGCCGCAGCAAGTCCACGGCGGCGAGGGTTTCCAGCGTCGGAACGTCGCCCGCGCAGGCCATCACCACGTCCGGCTCGGCGCCGGCGTCGCTGCTCGCCCAGCGCCAGATGCTGACGCCGGCCGTGCAGTGGCGGATGGCGGAATCCATATCGAGCCACTGGAGCGCCGGCGCCTTGCCGGCCACAATCACGTTCACGTAATTCCGGCTGCGCAGGCAGTGGTCGGCCACCGAAAGCAGCGTGTTCGCGTCCGGAGGCAGATAGACCCGCACGATGTCGGCCTTCTTGTTCACGACGTGGTCGATGAAGCCGGGATCCTGATGGCTGAAGCCGTTGTGGTCCTGCTGCCAGACGTGCGAGGTGAGCAGGTAGTTCAGCGAGGCGATCGGCCGCCGCCAGGGAATTTCGCGCGTCACCTTCAGCCACTTGGCGTGCTGGTTGAACATCGAGTCCACGATGTGAATGAACGCTTCGTAGCAGGAGAAAAATCCATGGCGGCCGGTGAGCAGGTACCCTTCGAGCCAGCCTTGGCAGAGGTGCTCGCTCAGCACCTCCATGACGCGCCCGTCCGGGCCGAGGTGGTCGTCGGTCGGAAGAAGCGGGCCGAGATGGACTTTGCTCGTCACCTCGAAGAGGGCGTCGAGGCGGTTCGACTTGGTCTCATCGGGACCCATGACGCGGAAATTGTGCGGATTCAGTTTCACAATGTCGCGAAGGAACTGGCCGAGAATCCGAGTCGCTTCGGCGCGCGTCGTTCCCGGCTTCGAGACTGCGACGGCGTAGTTCCGGAAATCGGGCATCTGAAGGTCGCGCAGCAGCAGGCCGCCGTTGGCGTGCGGGTTCGCGCCCATGCGGCGCTCGCCCTGCGGCGCGAGTTTCGCCAGTTCCGGCAGCAACCGGCCTTCGGCGTCGAAGAGCTCTTCCGGACGGTAGCTTTTCATCCACTCTTCCAGCAACTTCAGATGTTGGGGGTTCGTCTTCACCTTCGCCAGCGGGACCTGGTGCGACCGGTACGTTCCTTCCACCGGCTCGCCGTCCACCACTTTCGGGCACGTCCAGCCCTTGGGAGTCCGGAGGACGATCATCGGCCAGAAAGCCGACGCCGGCTGACCAGCCCCCCGCGCGCGCTGCTGGATGTCCTTGATCTCTTCGAACACCGCGTCGAGCGTCGCCGCCATCTTCTGGTGCATCGCGGCCGGTTCGTCTCCCGAGACGAAATAGGGTTTGTACCCGTATCCGGAAAAAAGCAGCGTCAATTCCTCGTCACTCATGCGTCCCATCACCGTCGGGTTGTTGATCTTGTATCCGTTCAGGTGAAGGACGGGCAGGACCGCGCCGTCGCGGACGGGATTGAGGAATTTGCTGGAGAACCAGCTTCCCGCCAGCGGCCCCGTCTCCGCCTCGCCGTCGCCGACCACGCAGCAGACCAGCAGGTCGGGGTTGTCGAAAGCGGCGCCGAAGGCGTGCGCCAGCGCGTAGCCCAACTCGCCGCCCTCGTGAATCGAACCGGGCACCTCGGGCGCGACGTGGCTCGGAATGCCGCCGGGAAACGAGAACTGCTTGAAGAGCCGCTTCAGGCCTTCGGCGTTCTGTGGAACGTCGGCGTAAAGTTCGCTGTAGCTCCCCTCCAAATACGTCGCGGCCACGAGCCCCGGACCGCCGTGCCCGGGTCCGGTGATGTAAATGGCGTCCAGGTCGAATTTCCGGATCGCTCGGTTCAGATGAACGTAAATGAAGGTAAGCCCGGGAGTCGTTCCCCAGTGCCCCAGCAGGCGCGGCTTCACGTGCTCGGCCTTCAGCGGCTCGCGCAGCAGCGGGTTGTCGTAGAGATAGATTTGGCCGACGGCGAGGTAGTTCGCGGCGCGCCAGTAGGCATCAATCTTCCGCACTTCCTCGGCGGAAAGCGGGCTGGCTTCAAGAGCCAGAGGCGAGGGAAACATCTTTGTCGTCACCATCTTCGACCTCCCGGCCGGGAATTCCAGCTCTGCGTGTTTTGTGAGTATGGCATAGCGGCCGACGGCCCTCAACCCCGGCTCCTCGGGGCCTGCGATTCACCCTCACCGTTCCCGCAAACCTGTGGTACACTGAGTTGAGGCGCCTGTAGCTCAGCTGGATAGAGCGGCAGACTTCGAATCTGTAGGCCGGGGGTTCGAGTCCCTCCAGGCGCGCCAGACGGGAAGCCAACTGGGCTCTTAAATGACTGATTCTAAAACCTGTCAGTGTGCTCAAGCGGTCACACCCGTGACGTGCGTGATCGGTACTTTCGTACCATTCACACTGGGACGCTCCGAGTAGAGAATGCGAGGACCAACCGGACGCGAGGGAGGCAGGTCGGCATGATCAATGTGTTCTATGTTGTCGTTTTCGTGGCTTGGATAGCGTGGGCCCGAGCGGGCGTTGATGGCATGCGGGATGCCCTGACCGTCGGGGGACTGCTCCTCGCCGCCTTTGCCGTCCACAACTTCCTGGACACCGTCTGGAATCGTAAGCGGAGCCGCCCCGAGGGATTCGGGCCCGTCGATGACCCTCGCCTTCAGCGAAAGAAGCGGACGTTCTTCACTCTCCAGCGGGCGCTGCCCGTTAAGGATGAAGTGCAATCCCCCGAGCCGGGACGGGATCACGCCCGGCAGTCGCTTGTCGGATTCGGCCGGGAGTCCTACGAGGTTGAATAGAAGATCCCTGACGCGCTCCCCCCACGCGGCGCGGCGCGTTCTGAAACTTACCAGACTGACGACCATGAGAAACCCCATGGCCACTCATTTCGCAGCCGCAGATGAACACGCAAGCGTCCCCACCGAACGGCACAACTCCGGCGGGCAGGTCGAGCCCTGCCCGGCCTGCGGTTCCGTCGAGTTCAATCCCCGGTGCCCGCGCTGCGCGGAAGTCCGCGAGCAGTGCCTGCTCCTGGGATTCACCTTCGAAGGTTAAACCCCGCCCTTCGGTTCAGGGAGTTCCCTCACCAACCGGTTCTCGCGCCCAGCGGCGGAAAGCCCGCCTCTCGGCCAGTCTCGCGCCGTCGCTCAGCCGCCCGCGTTCCGGGCCCGGGCGCACACCACCGCCCCATGCGCCACCGGCAGACACGCCGGGGCGCGCGCTTTCCCAAAAGGTCTGGGCCGGAGGCGTTCCCGGGGACGGATCAGCGCTTGGCCAATTTGCCGGCCAGCGTCAGGAGTAAAGTTCGGTTCGCACTCGACATGCCGTCGAAGTACTTCACCAGGCGACGCGCCGCTTTCGATGTCGTCGCCTGTCCCCCCACTTTGGGAGCCGAGGGGCGCCCTTCTCCTGCGTAAAGCAACTGGTACGGCTCGACCTCGAGCGCCTTGGCGAACTTCTCCAGCGTCGCGAGGGACGGCTCCGTATAGCCGCCCTCGACGCGCGAGATGTAAGATCGCAGAAGCCCCGAGCGCCGTTCAACGTCTCCCTGGGACAACCCCTTCGCCGAACGAATTTCCCGCAACCGCTTTCCGATGTCCATAGGCGCGCATTGTGCTCAAAAGTGTGAAAGCAAGTCAATAGGCTAATCTCCTGTATTCCCCTGTCGGGAACCTTTAAGCGCCGAATTAACCCAACCGTTAAGGTACCCCCCCTGCCGGGACCTCGCGGCCCGCCTCAGAATTCCACGCCTTCCCAGCGACGCGACTTCATCGAACGATAGGCGGCATCGAGGATCAGGTTAACCGCGTAACCATCCTCATAAGTCTCGCGCGGCGGCTGCCCCGTCTTCACACACTCCACGAAGTGCCGCATTTCTTCCTGATAGCCGTAAATGCGCGCCTCATCCACGCAGGGAAACACCCAGCCCGTTTCGCTCTCGGCTTTTTCGACGATGTAGCCGGCGGGCTTGGCGGTAAACGCCGTCATGGGCGTGCCGCGCGTGACGTCGGTGAAAATCGCTCCCTCGGTGCCGTAAATTTCGTTCCGCAGGTCGAGCCCGCCGCGCGCCGTCCAGCTCACCTCGGCCTCGGCCAGCGCGCCGTTCTCGAAGCGGATCAGCAGCACGGCGTTATCTTCGGCGTCGCACTTATGGAAGAGCGTATCGCCCCAGGCAAGAACTTCCGCGGGTTTCACGTCCTTGCCGACGAAATACCGCGCCGCTTCGATGCAGTGGCAGCCCATATCCACCAGCGCGCCGCCGCCCGCCAGCGTCGGGTCCCAGAACCAGGCCGAGTGCGGACCGAAGTGCGCCTCGCGCGAACGCACGGTGAGCACGCGGCCGACCGAGCCGCGTTCGATCATCTCCCGCGCCTTCATCACCGCCGGACTGAACACTTCCGTCTCCGCGTAACCGTGCATCACTCCCGCATCCTTCACCAGCGCCAGCATCTCCTTCGCTTCGGCGGCCGTGCGCCCCAGCGGCTTGGTGCAGACCATCGGCCGGCGGGCGCGCGCGCATTCGAGCGTCGCCTCCTTGTGAAGAAAATTCGGCAGCGCGATGATCGCCAGGTCCACGTCCAGCGGCTCGAGCGCCAGCTTCACGTCGCCCGTCCAGCGCGGAATCCCCCACTGCTGCGCGAACGCTTTGGCGCTCTTCGGAGTCCGCGAATACACCACCACCACTTTCTGGTCGGGAACGTCCTTCAAGCCCTGCATGTAGAACTGCGCCACAAATCCGGCGCCCAGCATGGCGATGCGAACCATCAGTCACCCCCGCGTTCGTCCTTCGTCCCCGGCCCCTCGCCCCGGGTCCTCAGCCACCTTTCCCTATTTCCATCCAGTTTCGTGTTTCCCGTTTCCCGTTCCCCGTCGCCTTTTCCCCCGCCCCACCAGCCCCGCCACCCACTCAAGCAAAATCAGCGCGAGCGACGAGCCCACCATTTCGTGCAGCACGGGCAACAGCAGCGCGAGCCGCGCCTTATCGGAAAGCTCGCGGTCGTTGGTATCGGTCACCGCGGAGACCGGCTCGCCCGCCGACCTCGCCTGCTCCGCCAGCCGGTGCGCTGATTTCTTCAGCCGGCAGCGCGAGCCGGAGAGCGCGAAGACGGCGCGCTTCGCCTCGCCGCCGCGCTTGAGCGAGGAAATTTCTTCCGGCAGGCACGCGGTCGCAGCCGCGCCGCGGCGTCGGAAGAGTTCCGCCGCGAGCCGCGCCACCGGGGCGTAAAATCCCGCACCAACGATCATCACTTCGCGAGCTTCGGTCGCCGCCCGCGCCAGCGCGCGCGCCGCGTCCAGCAGTTGTCCCAAAACCCATTCGGCGTGCGCGGGAAGCTTTTCGAATTCCTTCTCCAGCGCGTCGAGCTGCGGATGATGCCGCTTGAGCAGCCGCGCCGCGACGAGGGCCACGTAATGCGCCGTCGCCTGGCGAACGGCGACGACGCTTCCGAGCGCCGCGCTGGGGTCACCCGAGCGCACCAGCAGGAGGCCGTCGGCGGCCTGAGCGAGCGGGCTGTTCGCGCGATGCGTGAGGGCCAGGATCTGCGCGCCCTTCGCTCGCGCCGCGCGCGCCGCTTCGAGCGTCGTGGCGGTCTCGCCGCTTTCCGAAACCGCCACCACCAGCGAACGCGGACGCAGCAGTGCCAGCGAGTAGGCTTCAAACTCCGCCGCGTCACGCGCCACCGCCGGCCAGCCCAGCATGCTTTCGAGCGCCAGCGCGCCGGACTCGGCGACGATCCGCGAGAGTCCCGCGCCCGTCAGGAAAATCGGCGACTCGCCCCAGCGCACCGCGCGCAGCGCCCCTTCAAACTCCACGCGGCCCTTCGCAAAGGTCTCCGACAGTGCCTTGGGGATTTCGTGAATGTCGGTCCTGGTTTCCATGCGCGAAAACCCGTCCCTCGCGGGGGAGCTAGCATACTGCCATCGTGCAAGCCGTGCCATTCGGAAATGGCAGCCGGTGCGCGCCGGACACCGCCCCTGACGGGGCTGCCGGGAAATCCGGAACGTTCGCACTGTTCCCATGGCTCACGCCGTGGGCCAAGTTATTTCGCCCGCCAAAGCGCGCTGAACGCCGGGAATGCCGTTCGATCGAAAATGCCTTTTTCGCAATCCGAAAGCCGAACCGGAGTGACGAAATTTCCATCCCCGTTCGCGCCTCGAAAAGGGGTGCCCATTCAGAAAGACGGTGTTATAATTCGCGGCCTTCGGGAAGAGAGAGGACGGTCTGCCATCAAAAAGCAAGCGGGGAGAGTTCTGGCGCGCCAAACTCTCCCGAGAAACCGGCCGGTAGAATCCAGACGAAGGAGCGCATCATGAGTCGGAAAAAGGACAAACCTCGGAAGCCGCCCGAGCCGCCCAACGGCGTTTCGCGGCGCGACTTCCTGAGAGGGGCCGGCGTGGCGGTTTCAAGCGGCCTGCTCGTCGCCGAAACGGCGGTGGGAAGCCCGCAAGCCGGCCGGGCGCAGGTACTTGGCCCGGGCGCGGTCCCCTTTTCGCTGCGCATCAACGGCAAGGAGCACAGTGTGAAGCTCGAGCCGCGCGTCACGCTGCTCGACGCGCTGCGCAACCACCTCGACCTGACGGGCGCGAAGAAAGTCTGCGACCGCGGCACCTGCGGCGCCTGCACCGTGCTCGTGGACGGCAAGCCCGTGTACGCCTGCTCGGTGCTGGCCATCGAAGCGCAGGGCGCCGAGATCACCACGGTGGAAGCTCTGGGGTCGGAAGAGAAGCTGCATCCGGTGATGGCCGCGTTCGTCGAGCACGACGCGCAGCAGTGCGGCTTCTGCACCCCGGGGTTCATCGTGGCCTGCAAGGCGTTTCTCGACCGCAACCCCAACCCCAGCCTGGCCGACGTGGAACGCGGTCTGGGCGGGAACCTCTGCCGCTGCGGCACTTACGTGGGCGTTCGTCACGCGGTGCTGGACGCGGCGAAGCGGATGAAGGGAGGAAAAGCCAATGCCTAAGTGCAGATACGATTGGCCGCCGGCACGAGAACGGAAGCACATCGGCAAGCGCGTGACGCGCCTCGACGGGCCCGTGAAGTCGAGCGGCCGGGCGAAGTACTCCTACGACATCAACCGCCCGGGACTGCTCTACGCCAAGATTCTCGGCTGCCCGCACCCGCACGCGAAGGTGAAGGCGGTGGACACGTCCGCGGCTGAAAAGCTTCCGGGCGTCAAAGCGGTGCGCGTGGTCCAGGGCCCCGGGGCGGAAATCAACTGGGCGGGCGATGAAATCGCCATCGTCGCGGCCGAGACCGAAGAAATCGCCGCCGACGGCGTTCGCCGCATCAAGGTGGACTACGAAATCCTTCCCCACTTCGTCAGCGACTCGGACCTGGAGGGCGCCGGCGACCGCGCCCGTCCGCTCGCCGAGCAGCGCACCGGCGACCCCGACGCCGCCTTCAAAGACCCTGAAGCGGTGATTTCGGAAGGCTTCTACGGCCAGCCGGTCATCACCCATTGCTGTCTGGAAGCCCACGGCCAGGTCTGCGAATGGGAAGGCGATAAGCTGACGGTGTGGGCCTCGACGCAGAACGTTTCCGGTCTGCCCGGCGCGTTCGCCGAAGCGCTGGAAATTCCCGCCGCCAACGTCCGCATCATCACGCAGCACATGGGCGGCGGGTTCGGGAGCAAGTTCGGTCCCGACCGCTGGGGCATCGAGTGCGCGCGTCTGGCCAAGGAGACCGGCCGGCCCGTGAAGCTCATGCTCGAGCGCGACCTGGAGCTGGAAATCGCCGGCGGGCGGCCCTCGCACTACGCGAAGGTCCGGCTGGCGGCGAAGAAAGACGGCACGATCACCGGCTGGGAGTCGCAGTCGTGGGCTTCCGGCGGGCTGGGCGGGGGCGGCATGCCGCCGATTCCCTACGTCCTCAACATTCCCAACCAGCTCAAGAAGCACACGGCGCTGGTCTCGAATTTCGGTCCGGCGCGCGCCTGGCGCGCTCCGAACCATCCTCAGGCCGCCGTGCTGACCCTGTGCGCCGTGGACGACCTGGCGCACCAACTCGGCATGGACCCCATCGAGTTGTTCTACAAGAACGCCGACCTCGCCGGCGAGCGCGCCAGCGTCTATCGCGAAGAATTGCGCAAGGCGGCGAAACTGGCCGAGTGGTCGAAGCTCTGGCACCCGCGCGGCGACAAGACTCCGGGCCCCATCAAGCGCGGTCTGGGCGTTTCGATCCACACGTGGGGCGGCGCGGGACACAACTCGAACGCCAACGTCACGATCCGCCAGGACGGCTCGGTGGAAGTGGCGATCGGGAGCCAGGACCTGGGCGTCGGCACGCGCACGGTGATCGCCATCGTCGCCGCCGAAACGCTGGGCCTGCCGATTGAAGCCATCACGGTGAAGATCGGCGACTCGGCGTTTCCGGCTTCGGGCGCTTCCGGCGGCAGCACGACGGTGGGCGGCGTCAGTTCTTCCACGCGCCGCGGTTGCGTGGACGCGCTGGCAGAGCTGTTCGCCAAAGTCGCGCCGGCGCTGGGCGTCGAGCCGGACAAGCTCGAAGCGCGCGGCGGCAGGATTCAGGTGAAGGACGACCCGTCGAAGAACCTGACTTGGAAGGCCGCGTGCGCGAAGCTCGGCGTCAACCCGGTTCAGGTGACGGGCAAGAACCCGGGCGACTGCAAGCTCACCGACAGCGGCGTGGGCGGCGCGCAGATCGCCGACGTCTCCGTGGACATCGAAACGGGCATCGTGAAGATGAACCGTTTCGTGGCTGTGCAGGACTGCGGGCTGGTGGTGGACCTGAAGACGGCGGAAAGCCAGTGCTACGGCGCCATGATTATGGGCGTCTGCTACTCGCTGTTTGAGGAGAAAGTGATGGACCGCATCACCGGCCGCATGCTGAACCCCGATATGGAGTTCTACAAGCTGGCCGGCGTGGGCGACATCGGCGAGTTCGTCGTCCACATGATGACCGGGCCGGGCTACGACGAGCGGGGCGTGATCGGGCTGGGCGAACCTCCGGTGTGCAGCCCCGGCGCGGCGATCTCGAACGCCGTGGCCAACGCCATCGGCGTGCGCGTCCCGACGCTGCCAATTACCCCGGACAAGGTGCTCGCAGCGCTCGAGAAAGGAGGAGTGGCCTGATGCTCACACCATTCGAATACGCACGTCCCTCAAGCAAAGAAGAAGCCGTCAAGCTCCTCGGCAAGGTGTGGGGCGACACGGAAGTGCTGGCGGGCGGGACCGACCTGCTGAGCCTCATCAAGGACGGTGCCGCCGCGCCCAGGCGCCTCGTCAGCCTCAACGGCATCCAGGAGCTGAAGGGCATTGATACGACTCCTTCCGGGGTGCGCATCGGCGCTCTGGTCACTTTCGACGAGCTGATTTCGAACGCCGAGGTCAGGAAGCAATACCCGGCTATTGTCGCGGCCGCCGAGGGCGTCCACAGCCTCCAGATCCGCTCCGTGGGCACCGTGGGCGGCGACCTCTGCCAGCGGCCGCGCTGCTGGTATTACCGCAACGGCTACGGACTGCTCGCCCAGCAGGGGGGCAAGTCGCTCGCGAAGGAAGGCGATAACCGCTATCACGCCATCCTCGGCAACGAGGGGCCCGCGGCGTTCGTCAACCCGTCGAGCCTGGCACCGATTCTGATTGCGCTCGGCGCGAAGGTTCAGATTCACGGGCCTTCGGGCGGGCGCGAGGTCGAGCTGGCCAGATTCTACGTCACGCCGAAAACCGCAGCGGAGCGCGAGTACGCTCTGAAGCCGAACGAAATCGTCACCGGAGTCGTCGTGCCGCCCGCGGGCGGCGCGAAGATGGCCGTCTATGAAGTCCGGCAGAAGGAAGCGCTTGACTGGCCGCTGGCGGCCGCGGCCGTGGTGCTCAACATGAGCGGGAACACGGTGAGCTCGGCGCGCGTCGTGCTCGGACACGTGGCTCCAGTGCCGTGGCCCGCGCCCGAAGCCGAGCAGGCGCTGGCGGGGAAATCTCTCAGCGAAACCGTCGCCGCTGACGCCGGCAAGGCCGCGGTCTCGAAAGCCACCCCGCTTTCGATGAACGCCTACAAGGTGAAGCTCGCGAGCGTGGCCGTCAAACGCGCCGTCCTCGCCGCGGCCAAAGGAGGTGCGTAGCCATGCCTGAACCTACCCAGAACGCCGGCATCGCAACGTCACCGTGCCGCTGCCTGCGCGCCAAGGAGATGTATATCCAGGCGCAGTCGGACCCGACCGTCCCCAGCGGCAAGAGCGGCCACTTCTGGTGCGTGCATACGCAGAATATCCTCGGGCCCGACGGCGCCGTCGCCACACCCGAGGAGTGCAAACCCGGCCGCATCTGTTACGACCCGGTGTAGGGCCGGTCGACGATGATTCGATTCTAAGGGGCGCACGCTGGTGTGCCCCCTACTTTTCGCACCAGCAGGATGGAAGCACACTTCGAATGTAAACAGTGGAGACTGGTCTTCCCTTAATGCAACGACTATGATTGTTGCTGGAGTCGAGAAAGAGGCTTTAGGGAGACGATGCAGCATCGCCCGGTTGCCTCGACATGAAGCTAAGAAGTTTGGACTCGGAATGCGGACCCTCACGATGAGGCAGTATTCCGCTTTGCTGGCTTGCACACCTGCAACTATTCACCGGATCGCGAGGCGTCATGATTACTCGCCTAGAAGTTCGAAACTTTAAGAGTCTACATAGATGTGATATCCACTTAGGGCCTCTCAACGTCCTCGTCGGTCCCAATATGGCGGGCAAGAGTAATGTCATTGACGTGTTTCGCTTTCTTAGGGCGGCCTTCCTTCCTGAGCCAGGAGCTTATGGGGTAGCGTATGCGCTGGCGCAGAGGGGCGGTGTGGGCGAGGTGCTCTGGAAGGGCGGCGATGAAAAACTGATCTCAATTGGCCTTGAGTTCTCCGACGAAAGCCAGCCTGAGGCTAGGTACAGGTATTTGATCGAAATGCTCGCCGGTGCCGGAAACTTTGTAACCTTACAAAGGGAATCCCTGACTCTTTTTCGTGCGTCTGCGAGCTGCGAACTGATCAAAAGGAACGCTGGGGCTGTCAGTCAGGTCAATTCAGACGGAAGCGAAGTCGGGGGCGTAGTCTCAGGGCATTTGGCCATGCAGTACGCGAGCCGCAACTGGGAAGGCTACAAGTTATACGACTATTTCAGGTTGTCGCGCTTCTACAGCCTCGTCCCGGCTGTCATGAAGGAGCCAAGTTTGATGGCATTGGGTGAAGTTCTGAGTCCACATGGCGAAAACCTTTCGGCCTGGCTCATGTGGCTCCAGACAAATTCTCCGGAATCATTCGGGCGTCTGAATGAAGTGATACGGGACTTATTTCCCGACGTTCTTCAGCTTAAGACGATCCCCTCACCAGATGGAAAGGTGCACCTTGCGGTCGTGGAAAAAGGACTGAAGCGGCCCACGACCGTTTGGCAAGCTTCTGATGGTCTGCTAGCACTGGTAGCGCTTTTATCTCTGATCTATTCTCCGCCAGAGCTTAGCGGAACCTTGTTCTGCATCGAGGAACCTGAGAACCACCTTCATCCCCGGCTACTGGAAAGCTTGGTGTCGCTATTTCGACAGGTACGCCAAGAACTTGGCGATTCTAAGTCACCGCTCTCTCAGGTAATCATCAGTACGCAGTCACCGTTTTTGCTTGACCAATTGACGCTCGACGAGATCATTTGGGTCGAAAAGAGAAATGGCGAAACGCATGCATTACATCCAGCAGACAAGGAGAATCTGCGGAGACTAGTCCAGAACAAAGAACTGGGCTTGGGAGACCTCATGTTCACGGGTGCTCTTGGTGGAGACAAATGATTTGGGGACTCGTTGTCGAAGGCGATCGTGATGCGGCTGCATATCCTGAGCTGATCCGGAAAATCCGGAATGACGTCGATTTCATACTTGCCGAACCGTGTGGCAACGATGTGAAGCTTATGAGGCAGTTCGTGAACTGGCTTAAGCATTTTGAGTGGCACGCCGATCACCGAGTGGAAAAAGCATTGGTTATCCGTGACTCAGATTGCGAAGATTCAGATGTCTGGGAAGAGAGAATGGGCCAACTGCTCGAACGTTGCAGGTTCGCTCCCCGATTCCCGGTCCATTTCCACGCGACCAAGTGCGAGATAGAAACATGGCTTCTTGCGGATGAGAGAGCGATCAATCAGGTTGCCACTAGTCGTGGCAAGGGCCGTGCAGTTCCCCCAACTACAATTCAGCTCGAGTCTCACCGCGACGCGAAGGAATTGTTTCGGAAGGCCCTTTCAGGAGTCGGCCTTCCTGCTGACCCCCGGGTCTATCAGGAAATCGCTCGTGCTGTGAACATCGACCGAATTGCCGCGCGGTGTCAACACTTTGAACGGTTCCGAGCCAAAGTGATGGCCTGCTAGGGGTTCTCTCTCCCACTATCATGGGTTTGCCCGCCCCATTGTACAGGCCAATCAAAGTGTGAGTGTCCGTGCTAAGTCCGACCCTCCGGCAGGAAGAAGGAGGCGCGGCGCCCCTAATCTTCCCGGGGGTACAGCCTCGAGGCGCAGGACCTTTCACACGGCCGCGCTGTTATACTCAAGTACAAGCGGGGAGGCGATCCGGATGCCGAAGTATGAGGTGATTATTTATTGGAGCGAGGAAGACCAAGCCTTCATCGCTGAAGTTCCTGAACTGCCCGGCTGCGCGGCGGACGGCCAGACTCACTAGGAAGCGCTTTCGAACGTCGAAGTCGTCATCCGCGAGTGGATCGAAACCGCGCGTGAACTCGGCCGCCCCATCCCCAAGCCCAAACGCCGCCTCGTCTTCGCGTAGGCGCATACAGAGCGCGCAGCGCGCCAACCCGGAACATCCACAGCGATGGCTCAAGGGTCATAGAATGGCTTCGGTGCTCAGGACCCTCGTGAGAAATCATGCCTAAGTTCTCTTTCAGACTTCGCTTCCTCCGCTCACCCACTGACACGTTAAACATTAATGCCCCCAAATGGGAACGGAGATTCAGCGAAGATACACCCAGCCTTGTCCTTTGCTCTCAGAAGAAGGAAGCGCCGATCAAAGATGCCGACCAATGGGTCCTGAAGAGCGACGGCTGGGCGTCGGAGGATGAGGCAAAGAGTGCCGCAGCGAAGTATAGCGATGCGCTCCTCCGGTCACTTGTGCGGCTTTGCATCGGAGCAGATTTCGGCCACCGGGCGCCTAAGGGGGCATTGACCGCGTACGGGCTCGCCATGCTCGAAAAGCAGGCAGGCCAGCGGGTCTTGAATGACGTTCATGGTCTGATGCTGTACGAGTCTGAACCGCAACCGCGCTTTGCGTCACTTAGCACGTCAGGTTTGCGAATTGTCTCGCCAGACCGATTCGAGCGCGTGTTCCAGAATGCAATTGAACACCCTCGGAAACTCTCGGACCGCGAGCGCGTTTCCATGGAACTCTTCGATGTGGGTTTCCGGCATGACGAAAAGCGGCTTCCGCGAGCGCATTGAAATCATCCCGGCAGGGGGGTAAAATAGAGGTCTCAGGGCGTCTGCAAGGACAGACAACGAGGGAGGATTGAGCGATGCGGAGATTACTGACCGCGGGTGTGGCAGCACTCGTTTGGATGGCCGTGGCTCTGCCGAGCGAGGCGGCGGTTCGCGGCGACTACCTGGAAGTTCGCAGCGCGGACGTTTACACGGGTCCGTGCGTAGCGAACGGCGAAATGGGCCTGGTGGGCAACGAAGCGATCCTCGCCTGGCGCGTCCAGGAAGGCGACTGGAACGGAGTGGACCTGGCCGGGCTGAGCGTGGTTGCGGTGGTGAAGGCCCGGCACACGCTGGGCGACCGGCACGGCAACCCGTACCCGGCGAAGTCGGTGCTGATCCTCGACAGCCGCGCTTCCGCCGAGCAGCGCCGGGCGCTGGAAGGCTTTGCGAAGGCGATGGCGGGCCGGCTGCTCGAAGACGTGGTGCGGTATGAGACGGCGGCAATCGACCTGGAAGCGAGCGCCGAAGCGGGCAGCGCCCGGCTCATCGCGGGCGAACTGGCCCGCATCGAGACGCGCGCGCTGTGCGCCCACGACCACCTGTGCGGCAACGAGTTCGTCTTTTACCCGCCGCTGGTCGAGGTCAGCCAGGTGACGCCGGCGTTTACGCTGCTCGATTCCTTTGCCGGGACGGGGCTCGATTCCGCCTGGACGCGCAAGGACAAGCGCAGCGCTTTCGTGGCGACGTTCGCGCGCTAACTAAGGCGGCCCTCGGGCCTCAAATTCAATTCGGTCAATGCGTCCGACGGGGAGCCGGCGAGGGAGGCTTCCCGTCTTTTGCTTTGTGCATCTCACTGGCGAGGAGGTTTGCTCATGAAACCACGGTTCACGCTCGGGCTGGCTTTCGCGACCGCTCTGCTCCTCACGACGGCGGCCTTCGGCCAGGAATATCAAGTCGAGACCATCGGCGCGCCGGAAGGCGACGTCCCGCAGGCGATCAAGGACGCGGTCAGTTCCGAAGGCTTGCGCGTCACGGGCGGCGAAGGCACGGTGTGCGACATCTGGCTGCGCAAGGAGATCCCGACGCGCGCCGCGAGCGGCCTGATGGCCGTCATGTTTGACACCCTCGCCCCGGGCACATTTCTCGGACTCGTGCATTTCCCCAACGAGCGCGCGGACTTCCGCGGGCAGCCGCTCCGGCCGGGCTTTTATACACTTCGATACGTCCTCATCCCGACCGACGGCGCGCACATGGGCGTCTATCAGACGCGAGACGCCGCCGTGCTCGGGCCTGTCGCTGAAGATGCGAAGCCAGAGGAAAACCTGAAGTACAACGACCTGGTCGCCCTCGGCAAGAAGGCAGCGGGGGCGCCGCACCCGGCGTTCCTGGTGCTGAGCGAAGCCGAAGGCGGGAACCCTCCGGCCATGGTCAAGGGGCATCACGACAACTGGAACCTGCTGCTCAAGGCGAACGGTTCGGAAGGTGAGCTCACCTTCGGGCTGACGGTGGTGGGCGTCTGGGCGGGAGAGTAACGGCCGGCGCGACGCCCGCGGCCCGCTTCGCAAGGGTCGAATGACGGATTTGATCCCTATTCTCTCGCAAGGCCGCAGGCGCGGCTCGGCGCTTGCGCTGGTCCTCGCGCTCGCGTGCGGCGGCTGGCTTGCCGCCGCGGACCGCGTTTTCGAAGGCAAGCTGGTGCGCCAGGGCGGCGGAAAAGTGGTCCTGCGCTCGGAAGGAAAGGACATCGAATTCGGCGCGGCGCGCGAGCCGTGGCAGCTCCGCACGCTCAGCGACGAACGGCTCGACGGCCGCGCGGTGCGCGTGGAAGGTGAGCTTCTCGCGGACGGCCGACTCAAGGTGAACCATTTCTGGACGGTCCGCGACGGCAAGCTCCACCGCGTGCGCTACTTCTGCGAGCTCTGCAACATCGAGACGCTCGAGCCGGGAATCTGCATGTGCTGCCAGCAGGAGACCGAACTCCAGGAAATCCCGCTCGACGGAGCCCGGCGGTGAACTTCCCCTCTGCGGCGGCGGGCGAGTTGACAGAATTCGAGAGCGGGTGTTACAAAAGAAAGACGG
>CAZKXX010000012.1:0-54895 GCA_964556705.1 uncultured Acidobacteriota bacterium | reverse complement strand
CCCCTTGAAATCGCTCAAAGGCTCGTTCCGAAATTCCGAAAGAGACATGAGGAGTCCTCCTTTTCTCGACGTATCCTTCAATTATAGGAGCAGGAAAGCGGTAAGGATAGCGGGGGAAGGGGAAGCCCTCAGCTTTCAGCCGTCAGCTTCCAGCCGTTGCCTGCAAACCGTCCCTGAGCGCCCGGACGTGTTCCGGCGTGGTTCCGCAGCAGCCGCCGATGACCTGCGCGCCGAGGGCGCGCCACTCTCGCGCCGCAGCCAGATACTTCTCGGGCGGGTATTCGTCCGTGAACATCCAGTCGGGCGGGTCGAAGCGCCCCACGTGCGCGTAGGCGCCGAGCGGCCGCCGGTAATGCTTCGAAAGCTCGCGCAGCGCCAGCGTGATGTCGGGAACGGGGGCGCAATTAAAGAGTACGACGTGCGGGGCGAGCGGTTCGAGTCCTGCCACCACTTCCGCCATCGTTTCGCCGCTCAGCAGTCGCCCGCGCCAGTCGCACACAAACGCGACCCAGGCCGGGATTCCCACCTCGCGCGCCGCTCCCAGCGCCACTCGCGCTTCCCGCACGCTGTTGAAAGTTTCAAACAGCATCAGGTCAGCGCCGGCGTCTTTGAACGCGGCGATCGTCTCGATGTATTCGGCGCGCACGGTCTCAGGTTCCGGAGTCTGGTCAGGCCGGAAACACCACTCGAGCGTCGTCATCGCTCCCGCGACCGAGACCCGCTCCTGTCCCGTCTGTTCCCGCGCCTCGAGGGCGCGCAGGACGCCTTCGCGGATCAAAGTTGCCGCGCGCGTCTCAAGATCGGGCGCGCCGATGCGCCGCATGTGCTCGACGTCCGCAAAGTGGCCGAGGAAGCTCGCGCGCGCGAGCTGAAAAGTGTTAGTCGAAATCACGTCGGCGCCGGCGCGGATGTAGTCGGCGTGAATCGAACGAATCGCGTCCGGCTCGCTCTCGACCTTGTGCCCTTCCCAGGTCACGCCGCGGCGCAGCATTTCGCTGCCGATTCCTCCGTCGAGAATCGCGACGCTGCCACTTTTCAGTTTCTCTTGCAGCCCTTCGTATCGCTCGCTCATAAATACGAGTCGGGGAGTCCGGAGTCGGTCAGTCCCTCAGTCAAGAACCTCACGCAGCGCGCGCACGTGCTCGGGCGTGGTCCCGCAACAGCCGCCGATGACCTGGGCGCCGAGTTTCCTCCACTCGCGCGCGGCTTGCGCATAACGCGCCGGCGGGACGGCTTCCGTCCCCGAGAAGCGCGGATAAAATCCGAACTTCCAGCTCGGCGGGTCGTAGCGGCCGACGTGCGCCCAGGCTCCCACGGGAACTCGAACGTTCCTGCGCAGTTCGGCGACCGCCGCCGTGATGTCTTCGAGCGGCGCGCAGTTGACGGCAAGGACTTCCGCTCCCGCTTTTTCGAGCGCCGCCGCGGCCTCGGCCAGCGGTTCTCCGCTGAGCAGCCGCGCGCCGTCGCGCACCACAAAGCTCGTCCAGACGGGAAAGCCGGCGGAACGCGCCGCTTCGCACGCGGCGCGCGCTTCACGAATCGTATTCATGGATTCGAGAAGGATGAAGTCCGCGCCGGCCTGCTTCAGCACACCGGCAATCTCCGCGTGTTCGGCGCGGCACTCGTCGTCGGGCGGCACGAGGTCCGGGCGGAAGCTGTGCTCGAGCGGTGAGACCACGCCGGCAATCGCCACCGCGCGACCCTTCGCGTTCGCCGCCGAACGTGCCTCCCGGGCGAGTTCCACGGCACGGCGCAGCAGGCGGCCGGCTTTTTCCTCCAGTCCCGGCGCGCCGATCCTCCGCATATGCTCGACGCCCTGAAAGAGGTCGAGGAAAGCGCGGCGGTTGAGCTGAAACGTGTTCGTGCGGAGCACGTCGGCGCCCGCCGCGAGATAATCGGCGTGAACCTGAAGCACGACTTCCGGACGCTGCTCAAGTCCGTGCGCGCGCCAGTAAACGCCGCGGCGAAGGATCTCCGTGCCGATTCCGCCATCGAGCAGGATCGGCTCGCCACGCGTCAATCGCTCTCTAATCTGGGGGTAGCCCATGTACGATTGTCGAATGATAGCCGCCTCTCCGCCCGCTGCGCTAATATATTCTGCACATGGCGATGCCAGCACAAACAGTCGAGCAAACCACCTTTCTCAACGTGGACCTCGACATTTACTCCAAAACGAATCTCAAACCGCTGGTGGCTGCGCTGGGTGAAGAAGTGTACGTTCTTCATTTGGGACGTGAACGAGACCTCTGGAGCGCACATCTTGAGCTCGCGGAACACCCACGGAGCGTGGATGTGGCCATCCGGCGGTTCGCTGCCCTGATCCTGGCGCTTCCACCGGCGGCGCGAAACCTCTGGGATTCGGCGACAACACGCGACTTTAACATCGGAGTGCAGGCAGGATCGATGCCCCGACTGTGGGAAGCCAAGATTGCCCCTCAGACGATTCAGAGAGTCTCCTCCCTCAAAGCTCGTCTCGTCGTTACGGTCTACGCCGCGACAGCGTTTTCAAATACTGGCCCATGAGTTTGGCCTGCCTTGCGGCACCTTTCCAATCTCGGTAAGCTAATTGGGGTCGCCATGGCATGAGCACTGTTCTAATCCTTCACTATCACGAAATCTGGCTCAAAGGCGGAAACAAGCGCTTTTTTCTCAGCCGGCTGATGACCGCCGTGCGTGACAGCACCGCGGATTTGCCGGTGGGCGCGCCCGAATACTTTCACGACCGAATCCTCGTCGAGCCGCACGAGGAGAGCGCGGCGTCGGAAACACTCGATCGTCTGAAACGAGTCTTCGGGATCGCTTACGTCGCCATGGCTCACGAGTCGCCGCCCGAACTGGAGGCGATGTCGCAACTCGCGTCGCAACTCGTCCGTGAGAAGAATCCCTCGACCTTTGCGGTGCGCGCCAAGGTCGCGGACCGGAGCCTGGGACTGACTTCGCTCGAAATCGAGCGCGCGCTCGGCCGCGCCATTCTCGATGACGCGCGCGGGCGCGGCGCCGAGCTGCGCGTGAACCTCGGCCGGCCGGAACTCACCTGCCACGTCGAAATCGTTCGCGGCCGCGCGTTTCTCTACGTCGAGCGCGCGGAGGGCGCCGGCGGTCTGCCGGCCGCGACGGGCGGCCGCCTGATGGCGCTGCTTTCCGGCGGTTTCGACTCATCCGTCGCCGCCTACAAGATGATGCGCCGCGGCGCGCACCTCTCCTTCGCGCACTTCTACGCTCCGCCCTCGCCGGCGAAAGGTTCATCGCTCCCGGTGGTGGAAGAAATCGTTCGCACGCTCACTCCGTATCAGTTCAGTTCGCGTCTTTTTCTGATTCCTTTTGACCCCATCCAGCGGGAAATTGTGGCTGCCGCCGACCAGAGCTTTCGCTTGCTGCTCTACCGCCGGATGATGGCGCGCATCGCCCGGGAGCTGGCGCGCGTGGAGCGAGGGCTGGGTCTCGTGACCGGCGACAGTGTTTCGCAGGTCGCCTCGCAGACGCTCCACAACCTTGCGGCGATGGACCGCGGCTTCGATTTTCCCGTCTATCGTCCGCTCGCCGGCGACGACAAGGAAGAAATCCTGGCGCTGGCGCGGCGCATCGGCACGTACAAGATTTCCTGTGAGCCGTTTGAGGACTGCTGTCCGCGCTTCATGCCGAAATCGCCGGCCATCCACGCGCGGCCCGAGGATTTGGAACACGCCGAGTCAGCGCTCGACCTCGACCGGCTGGTGACGATGGGGCTTGGAGCCGCCGAGTGCCGCGACTATCGCTACGAGAACGGCCAGGTCATCGTGCGAGAAGCCGCGCCGCGCCGTCTGCAGAAGATGCTGGAGGCGCGCCGTGGCGTCCCGGAATCCGCCGCCCTCCCGCCCCGCCCGGCCGACCGCTGAGCCTGACCGACTTTTCGCCGCCTTCGCCGGGATTCCTTGACGCGTTGGGCCGGGCTTTCTATAATTTTTTCGTGGGAGAGTTCACGTCATGAGGAAGTGGGTCGTCGCAACTCTCGCGAGCCTGGTTTGCGCGGGAGCGCTGGCCGGCCAGCAGAACGCACCCCGGAGCGGCACGGCACAGAATCCGCAGGACCCGACCACGACCATCGAAGTCCGCGTGGACCTGGTCAACGTCCTGTTCACCGCGCACGACCGCAAAAACCGGCTCGTCCTGAACCTCACCAAGGACGATATCCGCGTTCTCGAGGACCAGCAGCAGCAGTCCATCCGCTTCTTCAGCCGCGAGTCCGACCTGCCGCTGCGCATCGGCATCCTGATTGACACGTCGAACAGCATCCGCGACCGCATGCGCTTCCAGCAGGAAGCGGCGATTGATTTTCTGCACGCCACGCTGCGGCCGGGCAAAGACCTCGCCTATGTTCTGTCCTTCGACGTCGAGCCGACGCTCGTCCAGGATTATACGGACGACCTCGAGAAGCTTTCGAAGGCCATCCGCAATCTGCGAGCGGGAGGCGGGACGGGCCTTTACGACGCCATCCACTTCGGGTGCCGGGAGAAGATGCTCATCTTTCCGCCGCCCGAGCCCTATTTGCGCCGCGTGATGATCGTCCTGAGCGACGGTATGGACAACCTGAGCTTGCACACGCGCGACGAAGCTCTGGCCATGGCGCAGCGCGCCGAAGTGACGCTCTACACGATCAGCACCAACCGCAGCGGCCATTCGACGCGCGGCGACCGAGTCCTCCAGTTCCTGGCCGAGGAAACCGGCGGCCGCACGTTCTTCCCCTTCTCCGCCAGCGACCTGGCCACAAACTTCCAGGAAATCTCCCGCGAACTGCGCAGCCAGTACAGCCTGGCTTACGTTTCCACCAACCCGGCGCGCGACGGCACGTTCCGTCAGATTACGCTCCAGCCGACGGAGAAAGGTGTCCGCATTCGCTCCAAGAGCGGTTACTTCGCTCCCACGCAATAGGCGGAAGTCACTCGGTAACAGAACTCCCGCGAAAGCGGGGAGGAGAGGCCTGAGTGTTGGTTGCTTTGGCTGTGGACGCGGGAAGCGGGATGGCGCTGCCCGGAAGGGGACAGTCGTCGGGCGACCGTTCAGGGCCAGGACCTTTCATGGGCAGCTCCTTCTTCGTCGCGCGGCGCGTAATAGCCGCGCCGAGCCTGCACCTTGTAGCCGCCCGATTTTCGTACCTTGACTTCAATCTTCCGGTAGCCGCCGTCGCGTGCGGAATTCGTGGGCGAATAGCCGAGCAGGTACTGCGTGCGCAATTCTTCGGCAACCTCCTGAAACGCTTGGGCCGTTTTTTCGGGTTTGTCCACGCGAATGACGCGGCCGCCGGTCTGCTCGGAGAGCCGCTTCAGCGTCGAGCCGCCCCCCGCATACACACCGTACCGGTAGTAGTAATCGGGGTCGGCCACATCAATGGAGTAAACGATGACGTTGGATTTCTGCGCGGCCTCGATGGCGGCATCCAGCTCGACCTGACTCCCCTGGTCCACGCCGTCGCTGAGCAGAATGATCACCTTGCGCCCCGCCTGGTCGCGCATCATATCCACCGCGGCGAGATAGACCGCGTCATAGAGATGCGTTCCGCCAATGCCAGCCGTGGGCAAGGGCGAAGGCAGCGGACCCGAAGCGGGCGCGCGGATCTGAGTCGCGTCGATCGCGCGCGCGAGCAGGCGCTGGTCCTGCGTGAAATCCTGAATCAGCTCCACTTCCATGTCGAACTGGAGCACGCACGTCAGGTCTTTTTCGCGCAGCGCTTCCTGGAGAAAGCGTTTCGCTTCCCGCTGCTGGATCCCCAGAACGCGCTCCTGGCTGATACTGGTATCGACTAGAATCGCCAGCGTCAGCGGCGTGTCCGTCTCGCGGGCGAAGTAGCGGATCTCCTGCGGCTTCCCGTCTTCCTTGACTTCGAAGTCTTCCTGCGAAAGGTTCGGGACCAGCGGACCTTTGTTGCCGCGCCTCACCACCGCGTACACGTCCACGACTTCGGTTGTGACGCGCAGCGTGGTGGTGGGTTCTTCCTGCTCCTGAGGCGCCGCGACGGACGAAGGCGCCATCCACACCGCGAGCGCCGCGCCGGCCGCCAGCCCCGCGAAGATCCGGCCAGTTCGAAATCGAGTCATCCCCGCCTCCGCCTGCCTGAATGTTTGGATGCAACATGCCGCTGCGGAGTCTTCGGACATCTTTGTTCGGACGGATGACGCGAGACCTTCTCCCGAGAGGTCATGACTGGAATCTCCCAACTCTCACTTTCCTCTTGACAACGTTCGGTGCAATCACTATACATGGGAACTGAATACGCGCTCCGCCAGCTTTCGCTGGCGCGAACTTCAGAGATGTGAGAGGAGAATAGAATGGCAGCGAAGAAGAAAGCCAAGAAGAAAAAGAAGAGGTAAGATTCCAGCAAGAGATTAGGACCATTCGGGGATGCCGCGAGGCATCCCCGAAGTCTTTTCCAGCCCTTCCATTCTCCGCAACAATGACCCGCAGTCAGATTTTATTCTTCACTTGGATCGCGCTCCGGCGCCGCGAGCGCCCGCGGCACTTCATCCACGGGCTCGCCGCCGCCCAATTCCTCTCCGGTCCCCGCTCCGAGTTCCTTGAACTTCCGCGCCGAAGGCAGCACGCGCGATTCCAGCGACCCTGCGGCGCGGTTGTAACTCTCCACGGCGCGCTGGAGCGACGCGCGCAGCGAATCAAAGTGCGAGAGAAACGTCCGGAGACGGTCATAGAGTTGTTTGCCGAGTTCGCTGATCTCCTGCGCGTTCTTCTCGAGCTGCTCCTGCCGCCAGCCGTATGCAACGGCGCGCAGCAAGGCAATCAGAGTAGTGGGCGTTGCCAGAACGACGCGCTTTTCCATTCCGTCCTCGATCAACGTGCGATCCTGTTCGAGTGCGGCGGCGAAAAACGATTCGCCGGGCAGGAACAGAACGACCAGTTCCGGAGCGGGGTCAAACTGTTCCCAGTAGGCGCGCACGGCCAGCTGGTTCATGTGCTGACGGACGCGCTGAGCATGCGTGGCCAGGTGCTTGCGCCGCTCCGCTTCGTCGCTGGCGGCCGCCGCGTCCAGGAAAGACTGCAGGGGAACTTTGGCATCCACGGCGATGCGCCGCTCACCCGGCAGGTTGACAATCAGGTCGGGGCGCTGCCGTCCCGATTCTCCCTCCAAGGTTGCCTGCTCGATGAAGTCGCAGTGCTCGGACATCCCCGCCAGCTCCACCACGCGGCGGAGTGTCAGCTCGCCCCACCGGCCGCGGACGTGCGGGCCACCGCGCAGCGCGGTTTCCAGTTTTCCGGTCTGCTGCTGAAGCTTTTCCGCTTCGGACGTGAGCATTTTCAAATGTTGGCTGAGACTTCCGTAGGCACTCTCCCGCGCGCGCTCCATCGCCTGGATCTGCTGCTCGTACCGCGTTAGAGTCTCCTTGAGCGGCTCGACGAGACCTTCGATCGCCTTCTGCCGCGTTTCAAGGTCTCCCTTCGCGTGCGCCTGAATGGTCTCGAAGGTCTGTCGCGCGAGCTGGAGAAAAGCCTGGTTGTTGCTCTTCAGCGCTTCGGAGGCGAGCGCGTTGAACGTGTCCGCCAATTGCTTTCGGGCTTCCTCCAAATCCTTCTTCCTCTGCTCGAGGCTGGCCTGCGCTTCGCTGAGACGGGCCTCGGCGGCGGCGCGCTGTTCACCTTCCGCCTTCAGCTGTTCCCGCAATCCGTCGAGGCTGGCGCGCGTCGCTTCGAGCTGCGCGCGCAATTCCCGCGCCGCGCTTTCCGCGGCGGCGTGGCGGCCCGCGGCCCGCGAAGCCGACCACAGCCATCCCACCACGCCGCCCACCGCCAGCCCGACCGCCAACATCAGCCATTCATTCATCACGCGTCTCCGGATTCAGCGGGCGCCGCAGGTCCGCGGACATGCTCCGCTCAGACGGTCTCCTCGTGTGCCGGACAGATCGGAACGTAATCGCAGAACCGGCAGGCGAAGCCGGGCGCGGGAGGAAAGAGCCGCGCGCGGATTTGCTCCGCCACCTGGCGCACTTCGGCGAGCGCGCGCTCCAGGTCCTTCGCCGTCCGCACCGACGAGACCGCTTCGTTGCTGGTCAGGTTATAGAACGTCAGCCGCGCGGGATTCAACCCGAGTTGCTCGCGCGCGGCGAGCGCGTAAATGGAGAGTTGCAGACTTTTCTCCGCCTCTTTGGCCGAGCGCGGCTTGCCCGTCTTGTAGTCGGTGAGTTCCACGTCCTGGTGTCGCCCGTGAGCGAGCGGTGAAATCTGGTCGATCCGTCCTTCGAGCACCACGTCACCGAGGTCGAGCCGGAAATTTTCCTCGCTCCTCACTTTCGAAGCGTCCAGCGCGAGAGCGTTCTGCCGCTCGACGAAGGCGCGCAACTGCTCGAGGCCCGCCTTCTGGTACGCCTGTTCCTGGTAGCTGTCCTCGAATCCGGCGCCGCGCCATCGCTCGAGAAAGAACTTCTCGACCGCCTCCGCCGCGGGCGGGGCGGCACACAGTTTCCGAAGCTCGAAATAGTGGCGCACGGCCTGGTGCATCACGTTCCCGAAAGTCAGCGCCGCCTGCGGGCCTGTGGGGATGCGCAGGAAGTGTCCGAGCTTGAACTTGAGCGGGCAATCGCGATAGGTCTCAATGGCCGTGGCGCTCAGGCTCAACTTTCCGTCCGGCGGGTTCGGCGGCGGAGCGGCGGCCCACCGCGCGAGGTCGGGATAAATCGAGGCGGGGGCTTCGGAGCCTTCGCTGAAGAGGCCGCGCTGCGCGCCGCGCCGCACACGCGCGGGGGCGGCGACCGCTCGCTCAGCGGCCGCTTCGGGTTCGACCGCGGGAACAGAGATGCTTTCGAGGTCGCGGCCCATCAACACGGTATCGGTGAGAAGGTCCTCGACGAAAACCGAGGGCTTCCTTCCTCCCTTCGCCACGCCGGAAACGTAAAGCCGCTCCATCGCCCGCGTCAGCGCGACGAAGAAGAGCCGGCGCTCTTCCTGGAGATGGATGTTCTCGGGCGGCGCCGGAGCGCGGCGCAGCGCGTCAGGAAACTCAATGACCGGCTTGCGTTCCGAGGTCGGGAATCGTCGCGGCGCCACGCTGATCAGAAACACGACGGGAAATTCCAGCCCCTTCGCCGCGTGCACGCTCATCATCTGCACAGCGTTCAGACGCTCGGCGGGCTCGGGCGCTTCGACTTTTCCACCTGCGTCCTGGAAGTAGGCGAAGTACTCCATAAATTCATCCAGCCGCCGCGTCTCGCTCTTCTCTTCCCATTCTTCGAGGAACCTTCGGAAGGCGGCAACGTACGCCTCGTCCGGGTCACCGGGAAGAAAGGCGAGCCCCAGCCGGTCCGCCAGGCGGTCGAAGAGCTTCGTCATCGGCAGGCGCGCAGCGGCGGCGCGAAGTTCGGAGAGCAGCTTTTCCAGCTCCGGCCAGCCCGTCCGTTCGATTTCATTCTGAAAGAGCGAACGCCGCATGGTCTGGATGGCGTCGGCGAGAGAGCAGCGGTCCTTGGCGGCGCGCCGGCGGACTTCCAGCGACAGCTCTTCCGGAAAACGCCAGCGGGGCACAAGCAGCACGCGCGTCAGGCTGATGCTTTCGTGCGGCGAATGCACCAGCCGCAGGTACGCGACGAGGTCGCGCAGGATGACCGTCGAGAGCACGGAGAGTCCGCGGATCGCGAAGGGAACGCCGCGGCGGCGAAACTCTTCGACGAGCGGGTCGCGATAGCTGTGCGCGCGGTAGAGGACAGCAATGTCGCCGAAGACCGTGCCGTGACGTTTCAGCCGCTCGATTTCTTCCGCCACCCACGCCGCCTCGCTCCGGTAGTCGTCCGAGCTGAGCAGAAAGACGCGCTCTCCCTCCGCCTTCTCGGTGAGGAGCTTCGGCTTTTTTCCGCGGCCGGTGTTCAGAGCGATGGCCGCGTCCGCCACGCTGAGGATCTTCTTCGTCGAACGGTAATTGCGGTTCAGAAAAACGGTCTCAGGCTTCCCAAAGGCCTTTGCAAACATTTCAAACGCGCCGTGCGCGGCGCCGCGAAACCGGTAAATGGCCTGGTCGTCGTCGCCCACCGCGGTGATATTGTGCGGCGGCCCGGCGAGGCGACGGAGGAGCTCGACCTGCGCGAAGTTCGAGTCCTGGAACTCGTCCACCAGGACGTAACGAAAGCGCGCGCGATAGGCCGACAGCACTTCCGGTTCGCGGTCGAAGAGCCGCACGGTCTCGCTGATAAGCGAGCCGAGGCTCGAGCAGCCCGCCTCTTCAATCAGCCGGCGGCTGGAGCGGAAGACGCGCGCCAGCTCGTGAAGCTTGCGAAGATTTTCTTCCGCTTCACACCGCTCTTCCGGGTCGAGCCGGCCCGCGACACGCTCGAACTCCTTCGCGACCCCCGCCACATGAGCTTCAAAGTCCTCCGGGTCGATGAGCTCGTCCTGGCAGCGCGAAAAAAAATCGTTCAGGTCGTGCAGGAACGCCCCCGGCTCAACCAGCTTGCGGTAGAACTCCAGGCCGAGCTGCTCCATCCGGCGACGAAGGAAAATCCACACGTCCACCTTGTCGAGCAGCCGGCGGTCGAAATGCCTCTTGCGGAGCACTTCGTAGCAGAAAGAGTGAAACGTCGAGATGTGCGGAAGCGAGGGCGGCTCGCCGAGGGCGCGCGCCACTCGCCCCTTCATCTCGCCCGCCGCCTTCTCCGTAAACGTGACGGCCAGGATGTTCGGAGGTTCGAGACCGGGCACGCGTTCCAGGAGATAGACGATCCGTTCGGTAATGACGCGCGTCTTGCCGCTGCCCGGCCCGGCCACGACCAGCAGCGGCCCTTCGCCGTGCTCCACCGCCCTGCGCTGTTCGGGGTTGAGAGCGAACATGGAATTGCTTCGCTGATTATTCCGCGAATGGCGGGAACGCACAAGCCGCTTCGATGCGGGAGGAGGCGGGAGGCAAGACTACTTCTCTTTCGAATCTGCGGCCAGCGAAGTCTCGTCGGCCGCGCCCACGCGTCGGGCGGCGATGCCGATGCGCGACCCGGGCGGGCCGGCGTTGCCGTTCAACGTCTCCTGCCGGACGGGCTCGGCGACGAAGCGCAGCTCCATGCCGCCCTGGCCGGTGATTTCATCCGGCAGAACGATCTCAAGCGTCATCGGCTTGGGCGATTGGACCTCGGAGGGCGAGACGAAATACACGCCCGAACGCGAGACGTCATGGACGCGGCCCTCCACCTCCCGGGACTTGCCTTCCTTGTCCTGCCAGCGGACGCGCATCGGAAGTTCCAGGCGATAGCGCGTATGCCGCCGCCGGTCGCGTCCCGCCTTCAAAGCGGTGTGGCCGACCGTCCCTTTCGGCAGCGAAATTTCCATGCCTTCGGAGGCGGCGCTGGTCTGAGGGAACACCTGCCGCGCTTTCTCCACCAGCCCGTCCACGAAGACATCGTCGTTGTCCGGGTCGTGGTGGGTGAGAATCAGGTGCCTCACGCCGCACTCGCGGGCGATGCTGGTTCCCTCCAGCCACGAGCTGTGTCCCCAACCCTTCTTTTCGCCTCGAAGCTGTTCGGGCGTGTACTGCCCGTCGTAAACGAGCACGTCGGCGTTGCGAGCGAGTTCGCGGACCGCCTTGTCGTGCACGGGCGAACCCGGCTCCGTGTCGGTCGCCAGCACAAAAACCCCACCGTCGGCTTCGACCCGATATCCTACGCAGCCCTGGGGGTGGTAGAGCGGACACGAACTGATAATGGCGCCGTTCAGGTTGATGGGGCTCTCGTCGAGGTCATAGAAGTGGCGCGTGGCGCCCATCGAGCTCATGTCCACGGGAAAGTAAGGGTTCGCCATCTGACCTTCGACGGCGTCCTTCAACTCAAGCCCTTTGCGCAGCACGGAATGAAACAAAAAGACGTTTCCGGCCTTATAGAGGGGAAGGAAAAAGGGAATGCCCTGAATATGGTCCCAGTGGAAGTGAGTGAGGAAGACGTAGCCATAGATCGGGTGCTCGCCGAATTCGCGAACCAGGCTCTTGCCGAGCCCACGGATGCCGCTCCCGCAGTCGAGGATGATCAGCGTGCCGTTGGCCAGACGAATTTCGACACAGGTGGTATTCCCGCCGTAGCGCGAATTGCGCCTTTCCGGCGTCGGCGTAGACCCTCTGGCTCCCCAGAATTTGACCTTCACCCTGAGTTTCGCTCTCCCTCGTCCGACGTGTGCGCCCCAGTGGGGTCCCTGTCTTCACCCGTGGCTTCGTTGGCCGCCGGAACCCTGTCGCCAAAAGTCAATTCGCTCACGGTAGGCTAACAGACAGGCCGCGTAATGTCCAGCGGAGACCGGTTCATTAGGGAGTTAACTCCGTTTTGTGCAGCATGCCCTCTTGGGAAATCCTCCGGGGGTGCAGTGCGCGGCTTGACGCTCCTCAGTCCTCAACATAGAATTTCGGCAGGTCTGGAATTGGGCATGAATCTGGACTGTTCAGTTCCGTTACCCGCAGAGTCGCTCGATGCTGCTGATTTTGAAACCTTTCCGGCGGCGCCGGCGGTCTTTGCCCTTTTCCCTCGCGAAGCACAAGGCGCTCCTTACCTCGCCAGGACAGCCGACCTGCGCCGGCGACTGCGCAGACTGCTCGCGCGGCCGGGCGCGCTTTCCAAGGTTTTGAATCTCCGCGAAATCGCCGGGCGCATCGAGTACCAGCCCGTGGGCTCATCGCTCGAAGCAAGCTGGCTGCTCTACCGTCTGAACCGCGCGTACTACCCGCGCCAGTACCGCCAGCGCCTGCGGTTGCGGCCACCGCCGCTGCTCAAGGTCAACCTCCGCAACCGCTTTCCTCGCTGCTATCCCACGCGCCGGATGGTTCGCGACGGATCGCTCTACTACGGCCCCTTTCCCTCGCGGGGTGCCGCGGAACGTTTTGCCGCTGAATTTCTGGATTTGTTCTTGATTCGCCGGTGCGTCGAGGAACTCAGCCCCGACCCCTCTCACCCGGGCTGCATCTATTCGCAGATGAAAATGTGTCTGGCGCCGTGCTTCGCCGGCTGCACGGACGACGAATACCAGGCCGAAGTGGGCCGCGTGGTCTCCTTCCTGGCCGCCGACGGGAGGCCCCTGCTCCGCGAACTTCAGTCGCAGCGGGAGGAGGCTTCCGAATCGCTCGCGTTCGAGGAAGCGGCGCGCGTTCACCGAAGAATCGAAAAAGTTCAGGAAGTGCTGCGGCTCAAGCCGGACCTGGCGCGGGACCTTCACGAACTGCACGGCATCATCGTCCTGCGCGGCGCGGCGCCGAAGACGGTGAACTTCCTGCGCATCGTCGCGGGGGAAATGCGCGGCCCCGTTGCGCTGAGCCTCGACGAAAACGCTCCCTCTCCGGTGCCGCTCGACCAGCAGCTTCATGCGTTGCTGGACCCGCTCGGGACTGCTCCAAGCGACGGCGAACCGCCATCCTGGGAACACCTCAGCCTGCTGGCGCGATGGTACTACTCGAGCTTCCGCGAAGGTGAGTTGCTGATGCTCGCGCCGAGCCAGGAAATTCCTCACGCGCGCCTCATCCGCCTCTGCCGAAAAGTGCTCGCCGGCGACGAAAAGGAGCCGAAAGAAACAAGGGAGAGGCAGGCGCCCCACCGCGAAGCGCCCGGTCCCGTGTTATAGTCGGCTTCGCGAATTTCTCCGCGCCAGGACCCAATTCCGGCTCAATGGCTGCGAAATCCCGAAAGTCGGCCGCTCTCTCACTCGCCTTCCCCGCCGAAGCGTCCCTGGGGCGGCGCTATGCGGAACCTCCCCACCCTTATCGCAACGATTACGAACGCGACCGCGACCGCGTCATTCACTCGCGCGCTTTCCGCCGGCTCGAAGACAAGACGCAGGTCTTCACGCGCCGCTACTCGGACCACTTCCGCAACCGGCTGACCCACACCTTGGAAGTCGTCCAGATCAGCCGCACGGTGGCCAAGGCGCTGGGGTTGAACCAGAACCTCGTGGAGGCGCTGGCGCTGGCGCACGACGTGGGCCATCCTCCCTTCGGCCACACCGGCGAAGAGGTCCTGGACGCGCTGCTCCGGCCCTTCGGCGACTCCTTCGACCACAACGTGCATGCGCTGCGCATCGTGGAAAAGTTCGAGCAGAAGTACGCGGAGTTTCCGGGACTCAACCTGACGTTCGAGGTGCGCGAAGGAATCATCAAGCATTCGCGCGATTACGACCCGCAGGAGTATTCCGAGCTGCGCGAGTACCTTCTCGACCGGCGCCCGCCGCTGGAGGCTCAACTGATTGACCCGGCCGACGAGATTGCCTACAACTGCGCCGACCTCGACGACGGCTACGAATCGAAACTCCTGGCCCTCGCGCAAATCCGCGAAGGTTTGCCGCTTTTCGACTCCCTTTATCGCGAAGCGGAGGCGCGCCACCCTTCTTGCGCGGAAAAGCTCAAGTTCAACGAGGCGCTGAAGCGCCTGATGGACGCGCTGGTCACGAACCTCATTGACGCGACCCGGACACGGCTGGAGGAGCTCGGCCTGGGGTCCGTCGAGGAGGTGCGCGCTCACCCCACGCGGCTGGTGGGCCTGGGGCCGGAGCTGGCGCGCGAGAACCAGCGGGTCAAGGAGTTTCTCTCCCGCAACCTCTATGCCCACCGCGAGGTGAGCGCCGAGCGGAAAAAGATCACGCGCTCGCTCGAAGGGCTCTTCCGCTTTTTCCTGGAGCATCCGCGCAGCCTGCCGCCCACTCACTGCACCAAACTCAAGGACGAGCCCGTCCACCGCGTGGTCGGCGATTACATCGCCGGCATGACGGACCACTATCTGCTGGAGCAGCACCGCAAGCACGTCGGGGAATGAGGCGGGGAGGGCGGCGCCGCGCTAGGCGCTGCCGACGGGTTGCTCGGCGCGCAACTCCCGGATGTGCCGGAAGCACTCGCCACGGCTGTGCCCGTACACCTGCATCACGCGCGCGATAATCTCTTCGGCGGCTTCGTTTTCGGCGGCGATAATTTGCGAGGCGCCCGCTCGCTCCAGCCCCTCGGCGTCGCGCACGCGGGCCGTGCGCGCGATGATGTTCAACTCCGGGTTCAGATGGCGCGCGTTGGCGATGGCGCGTCCGAGGGCGAAGGGGTCGGAAATGGCGTAAACGATGGCGCGCGCCCGCGCGGCCCCGGCCATCTCCAAGATCTCCCGCCGCGTGCTTTCACCGAAGAAGATATGTTCGCCTTCGGCCGCGGCCCGGCTGACGATGTCGGGATCCACTTCCAGCACCACGTAGGGAATCTCCGCGCGTTTCAGCACCTGTGCCACCAGGCGCCCGTTCAGCCCGTAACCGCAGATAATAACGTGGTCGCGCAGCGGCCGAGCTTCGCTTTGCAGTTCGGGTTCGGCGGGCTCGGGGAAAAACCGCCGCAGCCCGCGCAACTCGGGAAGACGGGCGGCGAGCCGGGGCGAAAGCTGGATCACCGTGGGCGTCAGGATCATGGTGACGACCGCGGCGGCGAGGAAAGCCTGGTAGTGGTTCGGCGTCATGAGGTTCATCTGCGCGCCCTGGCGCAGCAGGATGAAGCTGAACTCGCCCACCTGCGCCAGTCCCAATCCCACCAGCAGCGCCATCCGCGCCGGCAGGCCCATCACCAGCACTGAAGCCGTGCCGGTCACCAGCTTGAGGCCGAAGATTCCCGCCGCCAGCGCCGCGACGAACACCCAGTGTTCCCGCGCGAACTCCAGGTCGAGCAGCATGCCGACGGAAATGAAAAACAGGCTGTTGAAACTGTCGCGGAAAGGAAGGATCTCGGAAAGGATCTGGTGCGCGTATTCGGACTCGGAGAGCGCCATGCCCGCGAGAAAGGCGCCCATCGCCAGCGAAAGCCCCACGGCCGCGGAGACCCAGGCGGTCCCCAGGCTGAAAAACACCGTGGCGATGATGAAGATTTCCTTGTTCCGGAGCTGCACGATGTGCCGCCAGAGGGCGGGGAAAAAATAGCGTGCCGCAAAAAGCAGCACGACGCCGATGCCCAGCGCCTTGACGACCGCCAGCAGCACGCGAAGCGCCACGGCGCCCGTGGGCGCGGTCAACGCCGGCAGCAGCGCCATCATCGGCACCACGCACAGGTCCTGAAAAAGCAGGATGCCGAGGATGGCGCGCCCGTGACGGCTCTCCAGTTCCTGCCGGTCCACCAGCAGCTTGAGGACGATGGCCGTGCTGCTCGTGGCGACGATGAATCCCCAGAAAATTCCCTGCCGCCAGGCGACACCGGCCGCGATGGCGACGAGCACGCAGACCAGAATCGTCATCAGCATCTGCCGCGTGCCGGCGCCGAGCACCAGCTTTTCGAGCGAGAATTCGATGCCGATGGTGAACAGCAGCAGCACCACGCCGATTTCCGCCATCAGCTCGATAGCGTGGCGGTTGCTGATGAGGCCCAGTCCGTGCGGGCCGACCAGCATGCCGGTCAGAAGGTAGGCCACGATCGTGGACTGGCGCGCGCGGTGGAGCAGCACTGCGACAAGCGTGGCGAAACCAAACAGGACCAGGAGGTCGCGCAGCAGATCGGGATGTTCCATCAGGCTCCCCTCGCCCTGCGGACAACAAGGGGCGCACAGTCTAGCGCGCTTGCGGGAGATTGTCCAAGGGGAGGTCCGGCGTCGCGACGCGGGCGCGCTACGAGCCGGTCAGCAGGCGGCGGACGATTTCGTGGTCGCCCTCGTGCGCGTAAACGTAAACGAAGTCGTCGGGCCGCAGCAGGACGTGCCCGCGCGGCGCGATCAGGCGGTGCTTGCGCAGGACCATCAGGATCAGCGAGTCTTCAGGAAGTTTGATCTCGCGAAGATACTTGCCCGCGGCCGGCGAACTGTTGGCCAGGCGATAGCCGGTGATTTCGCCGTCCAGCACGCGCTGCGAGACCAGGTCCACCTCGAGCGGCGGCTGGGGCGGCGCGGGCAGGACCAGTCCCAGCCGGTTCGCCACCCAGGTCACGGTGGTCCCTTGAATGAGCACGGAGGCGAACACGACGAAGAAGATGGTGTTGAAGATCAGTCCCGAACCCTGGACGCCGCGCATCAGCGGGTAGATGGCCAGAATCACCGGCACGGCGCCGCGCAAGCCGACCCAGCCGATGAAGAGCTTCTCTCGCAGTTCGAGCCCCGTGCGCGGAAGACAGACGAACACGCAAAGAGGACGGGCGATGAAAAGCAGGAACGCCGCGAGGCCGATGCCGGGCAGCACCATCTGCCCGATGCGGCTGGGATAACTGAGCAGGCCGAGGGTAAAGAACATCAGGATCTGCATCAGCCAGGCCACGGCGTTATGGAAGCGCGAAATGGGCCGGTGATAGGGCAGCCGAGTGTCCCCGAGCACCACGGCCGCCACGTAAACCGCCAGGAAACCGTTGGCGCGCACCAGGTCCGCGAGGGCGTAGGCGAACAGCGCCCAGGAGAGGGCCAGAACAGAGTAGAGTGCCTGGACCGGCAGACGGACGCTTGAAAGCAGCCGGAACCCCGCTTTCCCCATTGCGTATCCCAGCGCGAGGCCAACGCCCATTTGCCACAAGAAATGCAGAATCACACCGGGGATGGAAAGTGAGGAATTGAGCGCCCAGGCCGTCGCGGCGATGGTGAGAAAGACGGCCGTGGGATCGTTCGACCCGGATTCGATTTCCAGAACGGCCTGAAGACGCCGCCGGAGATTGAGGCGACGCTCCTGAAAAATCGAGAAGACGGCCGCCGCGTCGGTGGAAGAGACCACGGCGCCGAGCACCAGCCCCTGCTGAAGGGAGAGGCCCAGCGCGAAATGCGCGAAGGCCCCCACCAGCAGGGCCGTTAAAACGACGCCGAGCGTCGAGAGCCGGAGCGCCGGGTTCAATCCCAGCTTGAACAGTTTCATGCTGGTATTGAAGCCGCCGTCGAAGAGAATCACCACCAGCGCCAGCGTGGCGACGGTCTGTGCCAGCGCGTAATCGTCGAACTCAATGCCTCCGATCCCCTCCGTTCCGGCCAGCATTCCCGCGCCCACAAAGAACACGATGACGGGCACGCCGAAGCGCGACGCGTAGGCCGTCGAAAGCACGGCCAGCACGACACACACAACGATGACGAGCAAGAACGTTTCCGGGATGAGAGGCGTCAAAAGAGACCATCCCTCCGCACAGGTTCGTCCCCTCGCTGCAAAACTGAGCTTTCCGGGTGGCTCCGGTCACGGCTCGCCGGCCGCCCCCCGCGACAGCCGATTATAGACCGACCCTTGCGGAATCCGCAGACTCTCGCGACCCGAGCGCTTCGCGACGCGCGAAGCCATTCGGAAAAGATGGCGCGAATTGCGCGAAGTGGGTATTCTGAGTTGGATCGCGCGCCGGCGGACGTGAATTCCGGATCCGTCCCGCCGCTCGGAAGGCGCGGATATTTTTTCTCTTGGTCGCGGGAGGTGTGAAGTTGCGAAGTGGATTGGGAGCGCGGCCCGCGGGAGGCGGCCGCAGCCGCTGGACGATCCTGGGGCTCTTTGTGGCGACGCTGCTCGTGCTGGGATGGAAAATCTTCAGCCAGGCCGCGCCCGAGGTGAGACTCGCTCAGCCGCTGAAGGGCCTCGGCCAGAGTACGCCGGTGGCGATTGAAGTGGCCGACGCGCGCCACGCCATCCGGCGCATTCTCGTCCAGGTCGAACAGGGCGGGCGCTCGTTCACGGTTCTCGATTCAACGCTTCCGCGCGCGCCCTGGTGGAAATTCTGGTCGCGCGGCGGAGAGAACCGCGCCGAAATCACCGTCCACGCCGGGCGGAAGGAAATTCCGGCCCTCACCGAGGGCCGCGCCACGCTGAGGGTGGTCGCGACGAACGATTCCTGGGGCCGGTTCTTCCGCGGCGGCCGCGCGGTCTTCGAGCTCGAACTCCCGGTCCGCTTCGATCCGCCCCGCGTCCAGGTGCTGAGCTTCCCGCATTACGTCAACCTCGGCGGCTCGGAGCTCATCGTCTTCCGTGTTTCGCCCGGCACCGTCGAATCCGGCGTGCAGGTGGGCGACAACCATTTCTTCCCGAGCTGGCCCGTGCGCGAGGACCTTCCCGAGACGCGCCTCTGCCTCTTCGCGTTTCCCTACAACATCAGCCCGCAAGCTCCGGCGCGGATTGTGGCGCGCGACGACGTGGGAAACGAGACCCGCGCCGAGTTCGCCTATCGCGTCTTCCCCAAAGTTTTTCCCGAGGACACCATCACGCTGACCGATGAATTCATGTCCCGCGTCGTGCCGCCGATTTTGAGCCAGACCCCGGACCTTCAGGACCAGGGCGACCTGCTCAAGAATTTCCTGATGATCAACGGCCGGCTGCGCGAGACCAACGCGCAGCAGCTTGCGGCGTTTTCCCGCCAGACAAGTCCCCGCTTCTTGTGGAAGCAACCGTTCATCCAGTTGCGCGATTCCAAAGTCCAGGCCTCCTTCGCCGACCGCCGCACGTACCTTTACAACGGCCAAGCGGTGGACCATCAGGACCACCTCGGCTTCGACCTCGCCGTGACCCAGCAGATTCCCATCGTCGCCTCGAACGACGGCGTCGTCGTGCACGCGGGCTGGTTGGGAATTTACGGCAACGCCATTGTGCTCGACCACGGCTGCGGGTTGCAGACCTTGTACGCCCACCTCAGCTCGATCGACGTGAAGCCGGCAGACGAAGTCAAGCGCGGCCAGGCGATGGGCCGCAGCGGGCAGACCGGCCTCGCCGCCGGCGACCACCTCCACTTCACCACGCTGCTCGCCGGAATCCCCGTGAATCCCATCGAATGGTGGGACCCGCACTGGATCCGTGACCGGATCGAGCAGAAACTCGCGCCGTACCGGTAGCGCAGGTCTGCTCGGTGACCTGCGGCCTGAAAAGCCGCGGGTCAGGATTGCCGCGGGTCGCAACACAGACCCGCGCTACGGATTGCCGCGGGTTACGGATTGCCGCGGGTTACGCCTTGCCGCGGGTCAGGCTTGCCGCGGGTCACAAATCAGACCCGCGCTACGATTTCTTCTGAAATTTCGGATTGCGCCCGGCGTAATCTTCGGGCCTGGCGACGGCCGCGTTAATCCACTCAATCACCGCCGCGTAGCCGAGGCTTTCGGGATCGTAGTTGAGGTAACCGGGAACGACGGCGAGGACGTGAAATCCCTGCCGAAGCTGGAACGACAGCGTGGGGTCGTGAACCTTTCCGTTCACGACGCGGATCACGTACTCTTCGGCGCTCATCCGCGCGGCGTGTTTGTGATACCCGCGCAGCCGCGCGCCGGCGCGGATGCGGAGCAGGCTCAGGCGCTCCGCCAGGGCCCGCCGCGCCGCGTAGATTTTCGCGCCCACGCCGCGCCGCTGGAGCGACGGTCGCACCATAATTTCCGCGCCGTAAAGCGTCCGGCCGCGCTCGGGGTCGTGGTTGGTGAACAGGCCGTTGTCGGTAAAGTCGCGCCAGTGGTCGCTCATCTCGTAATCGTCCCACCAGACGATGAGGCTCGCCGCCATCCCCAGCACGCGCTGCGATTTCTTCTCCACGGCCACGAACTGCCCTTCCGGGAACACGCGCCGGTGCGAGGCGAGCTGTGTTTCCGTCCAGGGCGGCGCGTCGGGATAGACTTCGCGGCCCAGTTCGATGATGCCCGCAAAATCCTCCGGCCGCGTGTTGCGGACTTCCACTTCCAGCCGCGAGTCGCTCACAGCGAGATCACCTCAGGGTCCGACGTCACTTGCGCCGTTCGCCGGCTGTCTTCGAGCGGCAGCACCGTGCCCGTCGAGCGCGTCTCCCGGATCGTCTGAAGGTTCAACTCTCCGATCACCATCATTTCCTGATTGGGATTTCCCTCGGCCAGAATCCCGTCGCGCGAAAACGGAAAATCGCTGGGCGTCAGGATGGCCGCCTGGCCGTAATTGAGGTGCACCGCGGGCACCATCGGAATCGAGCCGACCGTGTGCGCCTGCACGACGTACATCTGGTTCTCGATGGCGCGCGCCTGAGCGCAGTATCGCACGCGCAGGTAGCCCTGGCGGTCGTCCGTGCAGGAAGGCACCAGCAACACGTGCGCGCCCTCGCGCGCCGCCGCCCGCGCCATCTCCGGAAATTCCACGTCGTAGCAGATGGCCACCGCCATGCGCCCGAATTCGGTGTCGAAAAGCTTCATCGAAGAGCGCGGAGAGACTTTCCAGTCTTCCACCTCGAAGCGCGTCATGTGCAGCTTCCCCTGCACGCCGTAATCGCCCGTGCGGCCGAAAAGGTAGGCGTCGTTGTACACGACGTCCGCGCTGTTCTCCATCGTCGGAATGCTGCCGCCCAGAACGTAGATCTTGTGTTTCTTCGCCAGGCCGGACATCAATTCGATGTAACGCGGCACCTGCTTGGCGAGGTCGCGCACCTGATCGCGGATGGGCCGGCGCACGTCGCCCAGCGTCAGCAACTGCACGGTGAAATATTCCGGGAAGACAATCAGATGACAGTCGTAGTCCGCCGCAGTCTCGACCAGCGCCTCGACCTGGTCGCGGAACTGGTCAAAACTCTCGACCGGCCGGATGAAATACTGCAGCGCGGCAACGCGGATTCGCTCCATCAGCCCCTCCGGCAAGTGGAATCGAGACGGGCGCCAGCTCTGCGGCCATTTTAAGGAAATTTCGGGGCGGGGTGCCCGCGCCGAATGTTCCGCCGGCCTCGCGCCGCAAAACCTGCGGATGAAACCCGCGCGAAACCGGCTCAGCGTCCCACGCGGCTCAGGTAGAACTCGAAAAAACGCTTCGGGTCGGTCTTGAGCGCCACCGTGGCGTTCGGCTTCTTCCCTTCGAGCGGGCGTGTCCTGCCCTTGGCGTCCACTTCCACGGCGAGTTCCCGCGTCTCACAGAGCGTCGGATCAATCAGCATCGCCACGGCCATGGGGTCGAAGAGCACGGGCGCGGGGCGGTTCCACAGGTGGTAGAGCAGCGCCAGCGCGTCGGTGAGCGGATTGAGTCGCGTGAAGACCTGGTGCCGGCCTTCGGCTTCCAGCCGCAGCATCGAAGTCACGTCGAGCGGGACCATGAGAATCGGCACGCCGGAGGAGAACACAATCTGCGCCGCGAGCGGGTCCTGCGCGATGTTGTATTCGGCCACGGGCGGCGAGCCCGGCCCGTAGCCGAGCGCGATCGAGCCGCCCATCAGCACGATGCGTTTGATTTTCTTTCCCACCTCCGGATGGCGCTCGAGCAGGGCGCCGATGTTGGTCAGCGGACCAACCGGCACCAGCGTAATCTGTCCGGGCCAGCGCTCGATTTCCGACTTCAGAAATTCCACGGCGCTTTCCGAACGGATTGCGGGGCTCACAAAGCCGTCCGCCCAGCGGCACTGCTCGATGGGCAGAGGCTTGCCGGGCTCGCCCGCCGCCACCGGAACGTCCGGCCGTCCCGCCGCGGCGAGCATTTTCGCCGCCAATCGTGCGCGGGCGCGCGTGTCGCCGCTCGCCGTCGTCACCCCCAGCAACTCGAATTCCGGGCTGCGCAGGACCAGCGCCAGCGCGAACGCGTCATCCACGTCCGTCCCGATGTCGGTGTCGTAAATCATCGGAATGGGCGGCGGCGCCTCCTGGGCCCGCAGCCCCACCGCGACCAGCAAAACGAGCATCGTTGCCCTCAGCGCCTTGATCATCCCCACTCCCCCTCGCCCTCCCGCTCGACCCTCCGAGCAGGGAGGCTTTTCGCTTTTCGCTTTTCGCTTTTCGCTTTTCGCTTTTCGCTTTTCGCAACTCGCTATCCGCCATTCGCCATTCGTTTTTCCAGTTTCCCGTTTTCCGCCTCACGGATACACCGGCGCCAGCGCGATCGCCGTAAGGCCGACAATAAAGAAGAGAAACATCAGAGCGAGCAGGCGTTTCGCCTCGGTGCCCGCTCCGGCGAATTCTTTCCAGATAAACACGCCCCAGATGGCGGAGACCATTGTCGCGCCCTGCCCCAGCGCGTAGGACGCCGCGGGGCCCACCATCTGCGCGTACGACGCCACGAAGTTCGAGACCGTTCCCACGCCCCAGATAACGCCGCCCAGGATCCCCCAGAAGTGCAGGATGCCGCGGCCCGCAAAATAGGCGCCCTTCTCGACCGGCTCGCCCACAATCGGCCGCCGCATCAAAATCAGGTTCATGGGTATCGTGCAGGCGAGAATCCCCACGCCGAAGAGGAAGAACACCGTGTAGGGCACCAGATGGTTTTCAACCGTCAGCGCCTTGGCGATGAAAGGATAAAAGAGCCCGATGGCCACGCCCGCCAGGAGGCTGAAGACGATCCCTTTTTTCGTCACCTTCTGGTCGGGTGAAATTTTGCGGTAGGCGAGCGCGTCGAGCACGATGGCAATGCACACCAACGCGATGCCGCCGAACAGCAGCAGCGGATTTCCCCGCGGCGTCACCAGGTAATTCAGCACTGAGCCGATCACCAGCGCCAGTCCGATGCCGATGGGAAAGGCCACGGCGAGGCCGGCAATCTGAATCGCCGCGACGAGCAGAATGTTTCCGGCGTTGAAAATGATTCCGGCCAGCAGCGCGTAGCCGATGGGCGCGGCGCCCGCCGAGGCGAGATTGCGGAAGAAGCTGTCGGGGCTCGCGGCGTCCGTGCGGCCGAGCGTCAGCCCGACGAGAAGCGAAATCAGAAGAATGCCCCAGACGTAGTCCCAGTAGAACAGCTCGAAGCGCCAGCCTTTGGCCAGCTTCTGCGTGTTCGCCCAGCTTCCCCAGCAGAACATGCTGAGGATCATCATCAAAAGCGCGACCGCGTACACCTCTGGGATGAACATGCGTCACCTGCGAGGGCGTTGCGGCCTCCGCGCGGAGGCCGGGGTTGGAGGAATCTATCACAAAATCGAGGCGGGAGAAGAGCTGCGCTCTCAAGAAGGCCCCGGGGGACGGGACCCACCGCCCTACGCGCTGGCTCCCTCTTCGCCCTCTTCGGGACGCTTCGCCTGCGCGATGATCTTTTCGGCGATGGGCTGCGGCACGACGTCGTAATGCGAAAACTCCATCGAGTACGTCCCGCGTCCCTGCGTCATCGAGGTGAGGTCGGAAGCGTAGGTGAGCATTTCGGCGAGCGGCACCTGCGCCCTCACCACCGTCGAGCCGCCTTTCGGCTCCATGCCGGAGATGCGCCCGCGCCGCCCGTTCAGGTGTCCCATGATATCGCCGGCGTATTCCTGCGGCACGGTCACCTCGACGTTCATGATGGGCTCGAGCAGGCACGGCTTCGCCTGCTCCATGCACTTCTTGAAAGCCAGCGACCCGGCAATCTTGAAGGCGAGTTCGGAAGAGTCCACTTCGTGGTAGGAGCCGTCGTAGAGGATGACGCGGAAGTCCACCACGGGATAGCCGGCCAGATACCCCTTCGAGGCCGCTTCGATGATCCCCTTCTCGACGGCGGGGATGTAGTTCTTGGGAATCGCGCCGCCGAAGATGTCGTTGACGAACTCGAACCCGGAGCCGCGCGGGAGCGGCTCCATCTTGATCTTGCAGTCGCCGTACTGCCCGTGCCCGCCCGTCTGCTTCTTGTGCCGGCCCTGCGCGTCGGCTTTGGCTCGGATCGTTTCGCGATAGGGAATCTTCGGCGCCTTCAGCGTCACTTCCACGTTGAACCGCCGCTTCAGCTTCGAGACGATCACTTCGATGTGCTGCTGGCCGGAGCCGGAAAGCAGGAACTCCTTCGTCTGCCCGTCGCGCCCGAAACGCAGGAGCAAATCTTCTTCGAGCAGGCGGTGGATGGCGGTCGAGAGCTTGTCTTCGTCGCCGCGCGACTTGGGCTCCACGGCAAACGAAATCGCCGGGTCGGGCAGCTTCACGGGCGGATAGAGAATCGGCGACGCCTTCTCGCCCAGCGTGTCGCCCGTCAGCGTGTCCTTCAGTTTGGCGACCGAGCCGAGGTCGCCCGCGCGCAGTTCGGCCACCGGCGCCTGCTGCTTCCCCTGCACCACGCCGATGTGCGAAAAGCGCTCCGTGCCCCCCCGCGGGAAATTCGCGAGCGACGCTTCGTTCTTCAGCACTCCGCTCATCACGCGGAAATAACTCAGCCGGCCGGCGAACGGGTCGGCGACCGTCTTGAAGACGTAGAGCGAGACCGGTTCTTCGTCGGAAATCTTGCGCTTCAGCTTGTTTCCTTCCGCGTCCGCGCCCTCCACTTCGCCGCGGTCGGCGGGCGAGGGCAGATAATCGGCGATAAAATCCAGCACCTGGTCGCTCCCGATGTTGCCGAGGCCCGCGCTGACCAGCACGGGAAACAGCCGTCGTTCGCTCACCGCCTGGCGCAGGCCGGGCACGAGGTCTTCCACGGGAATCGTGCCCTTCTCGAAAAATTCCTCCATCAGCGCGTCGTTGCCCTCGGCCACCATTTCCACCAGCGCTTCGTGCGCCTTTTCGGCCGCTTCCTTGAACTCGCCCGGAATCGAGATTTCCTTTCCTTTGCCCGAGCCTTCCGCTTCGTATTCGAACGCCCGCATGCGGACGAGATCGATGACGCCGCGGAAACTTTTTTCTTCGCCCAGGGGAATCTGCGCGGGAACGACGGCGCGCCCGAACGCCTCGCGCAGCGCGCCGAGCGTCCGCTCGAAGCTCGCGCGGTCGCGGTCCATCTGGTTCACCACCAGCGCCCGCGGCAGATGATACTTCTGGCAGTAATTCCAGGTCTTCTCCGTCTGCACCTCGACGCCGGAAACCGCGTGCACGGTGACGAGCGCCGCGTCGGCCGCGACCAGCGCGCCTTCCGTCTCGTGCAGGAAGAGGTTGAAGCCGGGCGTATCAATGAAATTGACCTTCGTCTTTCCCCACTCGGCGTAAGCGAGCGCGGCGTTGATCGTGAACCCGCGCTGGATCTCTTCCTCGTCGTAATCGGTGACGGACGTGCCGTCGTCCACCTTGCCGAGCCGGTTCACCATGCCGGCGGTAAAAAGAAGTGCGGAAATCAGCTGCGTCTTTCCCGTGTCGCCGTGACCCACCAGCGCGACGTTGCGAATGTTCTGGCCCTCGTAGATTTTCACCGATGGCTCCTTGGAATTTTCGGGCAGACGCTCTGCCCGCTCGGATGACCTTCAGGCAAAAGCGCATCCTAACACATCCGTTTTGCGGGCTTCAACGCGCGCCAATCTGTCGCGGCGGTCTGCCTGTCCCGACGTTTTCCTGTCGGGATGACCGCCGAGCTCTCGGTTGGCCACTGTCGAAGGAATCGGCGGACTTCGCCGAGGGTCAGTCGAGGTCCATGTCGCGCAGGGGCGGGGTGGCGGGTTCGTCCTTGGCTTTCTTGAGCGATTCTTCGAACTTCTTTTCCAGTAACTGCGACTTCACTTTTTCGTCTTCGCGGCTGCGGCTGAAGAGCGCTTCGCGGCGGGCTTTTTCCTTTTCGAGCAGTTTCGCGGCGTGGTCGAGGTCGGCCGAATGGGCGCGCGGCCGCGCGGGCGCTTCGTGGGAAATCACGCGGCGCAACGACGCGTCGAGCTTCAGCCGCGCCCCGCAGCACGGGCAGACGACTTCGACGCTTTCCCTTTTCCCGCCTTCGCTCGCCATCCCCGCATCCTACGCCCCGCGGCGCGCGCGAGTCAAACCGCTCCGCGCTCCGCGCGGAAAAGGGTTCACGGCCGTTCGGACTTATGCTAGCCTAACCATAGCCTACGGATACCGGCTTCCGATCCCGCAGCCCCGCCGCACCGTCCCTGCCGCTTCCGTCCCGCACCGCAACGCCCGCCGCTCGCGCTCTCGACGCGCGCGCCTTCCGCCGTCGTCTTCGCGCCAAAATGCGGGAACAAAGCCATTTTGAGAATCCAGAAAAACCGGGATATCCGGCGCCTTTTCACCAGATTAGAAGGATTCCCCCGAAAGATTAAAGCCGCCAAGTTACTGAAAACCTATCCGCAAGCCAACAAGTTGTTGATGCCAGAGGACTTAAGTCAAGATTCAGCCCTCAAATCAGCACCCCCTCAACTCGCACGCCCGGAGAGCCTCTCTCGTCGTCCTCCTTTGCGGCTCAATCTCCATCCCCGGACTTCTCGCCTTGACGCCGCCGGCCTCGCGAAGAATAATGCCGCGTCCGGGAATTTCCGCGATGCTTTGCACCCGAGTCGCGCTCGCCGCCTTCGCCCTGTTGCTCGGACTCTCGCCCGCGCGCGCGCAGGAGCCCGTCGTGCTGGAAGGCGCGCGGCTCATTGACGGCACGGGCCGGCCGCCGCTCGAGAATTCCGCGCTGGTCATCGAAGGCGGATTCATTCGCGCCGTCGGCAAGGCCGGCGCGATGCGTTATCCCGAAGGCGCGCGAGTCGTGGACGTGCGCGGCAAGACGCTGATCCCCGCGCTCATCAACCTGCACGGCCACGTCGGCCTGACGCGCGGGCTCGAGCAGGATTCGGAAAAACATTACACCGAGGAGAATGTCCGCGCGCAGCTCGAGCAGTACCTCGCTTACGGCGTCGCGGCGGTGGCTGCGCTCGGGACCGACCAGGAACTCGGTTACAAAATCCGCGACGCGCAGTCGGCGGGGCGGCTGGGCGGCGCGCGGCTCTACACCGCCGGCCTGGGGTTCGGCGCGCCCGAAGGTTATCCTCCCTCGATCGCGCGCCCGCGCGACGTCCATCGCCCGAAGACGGCCGCCGAAACCCGCGCGCAGGTACGCGAACTCGCCGCGCGCCGGCCCGACTTCGTCAAGATTTGGCTCGACGACGGCTTCGGAAAATATCCCAGGATGAAGCCGGAAATTTATCAGGCCATCATCGACGAAGCCCACAAGCAGGGCTTGCGTGTCGTGGCCCACGTCTTCTACCGCGACGACGCGCTGAGCCTCGTCGAGGCCGGGGTGGACGGGCTCGTGCACAGCGTCCGCGACCGCGCCGCCGACGACGTGCTGATCGACGCGCTCAAAGCGCATCGCGTCTTCCTCGTTCCCACGCTCACGCGCGACGAGTCCACGTTCATCTACGCCGAGTCGCCGGCCTGGCTCGACGACCCGTTCTTCAAGGCCGGCGTCACCGTGGACGTTCTCGCCGCGCTGCGCAGTTCGGCGTTCGTCAGCCGCGCTCGCAGCGATCCCGACCTGCCGAAACTGAAAGCCGGTTTCGAAATGGCGAAGAGAAATCTGAAGCGCATGGCCGATGCGGGCGTCCGCATCGCGATGGGCACCGACTCCGGACCCCCGGCGCGATTCCAGGGTTACTTCGAGCACCGCGAACTTGAGCTGATGGTCGAGTCCGGCCTCACGCCGATGCAGGCGCTGGTGAGCGCGACGCGCACGGCGGCGGAGATCCTGGCCGAAACCGTTGCGCCGCCTGCGACCGCAGCGGGCGAGAAGAAGCCGCCCGCGCGCCCGCGCCCGCCCGATTTCGGTACGCTCGCGCCCGGCAAGCGCGCCGACTTCCTCGTCCTCGACGCCAACCCGCTGCAAGACATCCGCAACACGCGAAAACTTTCCGCGGTCTGGCAGAGCGGCCGGCCGGTCCGAACGATCACGGTTTCTGCTTCGCGCGGCGGCTCCGCGGCGCGGTGAATCTCGGGCGCAACTTTTCGCATCTCCGAGCGTCGAACAGAGGGAGGCGCGGATGACCCGGCGTTGGAACATTTCGATCTGGGCGGGATTCTTCACCGTCTTCTTCGGCGCGATCAGCTACTTCCTTTTTTTCGCGCGGATCCCGATGACGCGCGACTTTCCGTGGCTGAACCTGATTTTCATCGCGCTGGGCCTTGTGTGGCTGGGGGCCGGCGTGCGGCGCGCCTTTCGCGAGCCTCAAGCGTTTCGAGGCAGAATCTCCGGACCCATTCTCGGCGTGCTCGCTCTGGCTCTCGCAGGACTCTTCAGTTTCTACAACTTTTATCTCTCCCGGCAGCTTCCCGCTTCCGCCTCCGCGCCGCGCGTGAACGCGCCGGCGCCGGATTTCTCGCTCACCGATTCCGAAGGGCGGACGGTTTCTCTCGACGACCTTCTGCGCGAGCCCGTCGCGGGCCGGCGGCCGAGCGCCGTCCTGCTCATTTTCTATCGCGGCTATTGGTGACCGTTCTGCAACTCCGAGTTGCGGGGTTTTCAAGACCTTCTGGAGGAATTTGAAGTGCGCGGCGTGCGTCTCGCGGCCGTCAGCGTGGACCCGCCGGAGGTCAGCCGCGAGCATTGCGCGAAGCTGGGATACACGTACACGTTTCTTTCCGACCCCGAGGCCGAAACGATCAAGGCCTACGATCTTCTCCACGCCGGCGCGGGGCCCGGCGGCCAGGCTGTCGCCCGCCCCGCCGAGTTTCTGATCGACACCACCGGCACGATCCGCTGGGTGAACCTCACCGAGGACTGGCGCGTCCGCCCGCGCCCGGAGGACGTGCTGCGCGTGATCGATGAACTTCGCTTGCCCGAATCACCTTCCTAGACAGTGCGTCCGTGCGCGTTGGGGGGCGGCTCGACAAGGCCTGAGGCTCCTAGGCGCGAAGATGCAAAGTCCCTGCACGAAGATACGTCTTCGTGTCTTGGCGCCGTGATGGTCTTCCTTTCGCGCTCAGGCCACCACGGAAAACTGGAGCCGGTTCGTGGCGCGTTCGACGCGGTCGAGGCGCACCTGGACGCGGTCGCCCAGCCGGAACGCGCGCTTCGCGCCCTCGCCGACGATGGCGCGGTACTTCTCGCGATAAACGTAGCGGTCGTCTTCGAGCGAATCGAGAGGCACGAACCCTTCGATGAAGAGGTCGGTGAGTTCGACGAAGAAGCCGTGCTTGGTCAGGCTGATGATCAGCGCGTGAAATTCCTCGCCCAGCCGCTCTGCCATGAAGGCGACTTTCTTCCACTCGACGAGTTCGCGCTCCGCGTCCTGCGCGCGGCGCTCCGATTCGGAAGTCTCAATCGCCAGCGCGCGCAGTTCCTGCATGTGCACGAACGCCGCGCCGGGCAGGCGGAAATCCGCCGCGCCCCTGCCGGCGCCGCTCTGCGCGCCGTGAGAAATGCTTCCGCGGTCGCTTTTGCGCGCGCCCGTCTGTTCGGCGCGGACCCGCGCGCTGCCACCCTCCTGTTCGAGCGCCGCTTTCAGGATGCGGTGCACGATGAGGTCCGGATAACGACGGATGGGCGAAGTGAAGTGCGTGTAAACGGGCGCGGCGAGCGCGAAGTGGCCGGAGTTCTCCTCCGAGTAGCGCGCCTGCTTGAGCGAACGCAGCATCAGGTAAGAGAGAATCCGCTCTTCGGGCTTGCCCTCCAGCCGCTGCGTGAGCCGCTGGTAGTGGAACGGCGTGATTTTCAGGTCGCGCGCTTCCGGCAGCTCGAGCGTGCGCGCGTAGCGCTCCCCGCGCCGCGCGGCCTCGCGCCCGCCGTAGCGGATGCGCCGCGCCGCGGGCAGCTCGACCCCAAGAGAGTAGCCGAACGTCGCCGCGATTTCCTCGAATTCGATCACCTTCTTCGCGTCCGGCTTCTCGTGGATGCGGTAGAGCGCCGGAATGCCGCGGCGTTCCAGGTACCCCGCCACCGCTTCGTTCGCGGCCAGCATGAACTCTTCGATGAGCCGGTGCGCGATGTTGCGCTCCGAGCGCGCCACGCCCGTCATGCGTCCGAACTCGTCAAACTCGATCGTCGCCTCGGGCAGGTCGAAGTCAATCGACCCGCGCCGCTCGCGCTTGCGGTTGAGGACGCCGGCGAGTTCCGCCATGAGCTTGAAATTCTCCACCAGCGCCGCGTAACGCCGAACGGCCGACGCATCGCCCTCGAGGACCTCGAAGACGGAGGTGTACGTCATCCGCTCGGCGCTGCGAATGATGCCCGGAACGATTTCGTACTCGACGACTTCGCCCTGCGGATCGATTTCGAGGAGCGCGGACATCGTGAGGCGGTCCACGCGCGGATTGAGGCTGCAAATGCCGTTCGAGAGTTCGAGCGGCAGCATGGGCACGGCTCGGTCCGGAAAATAGACGCTCGTGCCGCGCAGGCGCGCTTCGCGGTCGAGCGCCGTGCCCGGCCGCACGTAATGCGCCACGTCGGCGATGTGAACGTGCAGCAGGTAATTTCCGCCCGGCAGCCGTTCGACGTACACCGCGTCGTCGAAGTCTTTGGCCGTTTCGCCGTCAATGGTGACGATGGGGGCGCCGCGGAAATCGCGCCGGCCTTCGCGGTCGGCTTCGGAAATGTACTGCGGCTGCGCTTCCGCCTCGGCCGCGACTTCGGGCGGAAAGCGGTGCGGCAGGTGAAATTTGCGGATGATGATTTCGACGTCCACGCCGAAATCGCGCCGCTGGCCCAGCACCTCAATGACGCGCCCGCGCGGCAACGACGACGCGCTGCGGAAGCTGGTGACCTCGACGTCCACGATCAGGCCGTCCAGTTCGCGCGCGCTCTTGCGATCTCCGGCGAAAGGTCTTTCGCGCTTCCCTTCCGATTCCCCGCCGAACTGCCGGTCGCGGCCGGGGCGCGTGGCGGCGGGCCACTCCTCGCCGCGCGGAATGACGATTTCAAACGGCAGGCGATGGTCGAAGGGCAGGACGTAGTTGTAGCGCGGGCCGCAGCGAAATTCGCCGACGACGGTCCGCTGCGCGCGCTCCGCGACTCGCGTGATGCGCCCCTCGAGCCGCCCGCCTTCCCGCGCGCGCACGACGTGCACTTCGACGCGGTCGCCGTGCATGGCCGAGCCCATGCCGTTCGCCGGGATGAAAATGTCCTGGTCGCTTTCCCCGACAGGCTGGTCGGGAACGACGAAGCCGAAGCCGTCGCGGTGGCCGATCAGCCGGCCGGTCGCCACGTTCCGCCGCGACGCGGCTGGCGGCGCTGCAACGCGCTGGCGCATCCCGTGGCCGTTCTCCAGCACGGCGTGCCGGTCGCCTTTCACCAGCGCGAAATGGTTCTTCTTCAAATAAACAACCTGGCGCCCCCGTGCCAGCTCCTTCAGCGCGCGCTTGAGTTCACGCGCCTGGCTCGAACGCAGGCCGAGCTCCACCACGAGTTCGCGCAGCCGCCACGTCCGGCGGGGGTTCCGTTCAAAGACTTTGAGGATTTCACGGGGCGATGGAAATTCACGCATCAGCTTACATTCCAGTGTACCACCGGCTGGTGCCGCCAGCCGAGATGGGATTTGGCGCGCGCGGCCCATGTCTGTATACTCGGGGACGCTCAACGCCACGTGCGGGGTGTGGAACGGTGCCAGTCTGGTCCTCGATGCGAAAGCCCTGGTTCTGGTATTCGCTGCTGACGGTGGTGTCCTGGGCGGGCTGGGCGCTGCTGCTCAAGCTCGGCTCGCGCGAAATCCCCGCCGGGCCCACGCAGTTCCTGGCCACGCTCGGCATGCTTCCGGTCGGCCTCGCGCTTTTCTACCGCACGGCAGGATCGTTGGAAAAAGACTGGCGCGGAATCTTCCATGCGCTGGCCGGCGGCGTCCTTTCGGCGGCGGGAATCGTCGCGTTGATTGCCGCCTTCCGCAGCGGAGGTCCCACGGGAGTCATCACCGTCACCACAGGGCTCTATCCGATGGTGACCGTCGTGCTGGCCGTTCTGCTGCTCAAGGAACGTCTCGCGCATCGCCAGAAAGCGGGTCTGATTCTGGCGGCGGCAGCGATCGTGCTGTTTTCTCTGTGAGGGAAGCGATGGACGGAACCTCGTGGCTGGGATTGGCCGTTCTAGCCCTCGTCGTCTGGGGGGCGGCGGGCATTTTTCTCAAGCTGGCCACGAACTACATTTCCGCCGGCTCGAGTTTGCTGTGGCTGGTGGCGGGATTTTTGCTGCTGGCTCCGCTGCTCTGGCCGGGCCGGGAGCTGCTCCATTACTCGCTGGGGAATGTGCTTGCCGCGGTCGCCGCGGGATTCCTGAACGCGCTGGCGTTCTGGACGTTTCTCGCGGCGATGCGCAGCGGCGGCAAAGCTTCCGTCGTTGTGCCTCTCACGGCGCTTTACCCGATTCTCGTGGTGCTCGCCGCGCCGCTCCTCCTGGACGAATCATTGACATTTACGCAGGGGATGGGCGTGGCTTGCGGCGTGGCCGCCCTGGTGCTGCTTTCAGCAGAAGACGGTCGGGAGTCCGCGCCATGACGGATCGAATCCGCATCGGCGTCGTCGGTTGCGGGAACGTCGCCGACGGAGCGTATCTGCCGCTCGTCGAAAAGCTGCGGCAGGCGAAGCGGCCCGTCGAAGTCGTCGCAGCGTGCCACACGAAGCGCGAGCGCTGCCAGGCCTTTCTCGACCGCTGGGGCATTCGGAATTTCACCGAAGATTTTCGCGAACTTGCCGCTTCGCCGGAAGTGGACGTGGTGCTGGTTCTGACTTCAATGCGCGAGCACGCGCGCGTGGCGAGGGCGGCGCTCGAAGCGGCCAAGCATGTGCTTGTCGAAAAACCTCTGGCGACGACGCTGGAGGAAGCCGCGGAACTCGTGGCACTCGCCGAGCGGAGTCGCGGCCTTCTGGTCGCCGCGCCGTTTGTGATCCTGAGCTCGACGTTTCAGGCCATCGCGACGCGCGTGGCCCAAGGCGAAATCGGCAAAGTCTGCCTGGCGCGCGGGCGCTACGGCTGGTCCGGGCCCGACTGGGCGCCGTGGTTCTACCAGCCGGGCGGCGGATGCGTCTTCGACCTCGCTGTGTACAACCTGACGAGCCTGACGGCGCTCCTCGGTCCGGCGCGACGCGTGATGGCAATGACGGGCACGGCGGTTCCCGAACGCATCGTCCGCGGCAAGGCGCTGCGCGTCGAAGCCGAGGACAACGCGCAAATCCTGGTGGACTTCGGCGAGGAGCGCTTCGCCGTCGTCACCAGCGGATTCACGATGCAGAAATACCGCTCGCCCGCGCTGGAGCTTTACGGAACCGAGGGCACGATTCAAATGCTCGGCGACGACTGGGCGCCGGAAGGCTACGAACTGTGGCGGAACGACGCCGGCGCGTGGCAGGTGTTCGAGGAGACCGACCGCTTCTGGTCGTGGGCCGACGGGCTTCGGCATCTGGTCGAATGCATCGAGCGGAACGAGCGGCCGGTGGTCACACCCGAACACGCCTACCACGTGCTGGAAGTGATGCGGGCGGCGCAGGCTTCGGAACGCGACGGGCGGGTCGTGGAAATCAAGAGCCGTTTCACGCCGCCGGATTTCCGCGGCGCGGCGCGGGCGGAAGTTCGCCACGATCGAATTCACGATCGCCGGAGGGCGTGAGGAGTTCGGCGTCTTGGGGAATCAGCGCGCGCTGGCTGTCGGGATTGACGTCGGCGGAACGAAGATCGCCGCGGGGCTGGTGGAGTTTCCCTCCGGCCGCGTGCTCGACCGGCGGGCCACGCCCACGGCTCCCGCGCGCGGCGGGGAAGCGGTGCTCGAGGGCGCGCTGGCGCTGGCGCGGGAGTTGCTGGAAGGCGCAGCGCGACGAAAGGCCAGGGTTGTCGGAATCGGTCTGGGCGTGGCCGAACTCGTGACGCCCGCCGGAGAGGTGACCAGTTCGCAGACCATCGCTTGGCGCGGCCTTCCGGTGCGCCAGCGGCTGGCCCAACTCGCGCCCGCGGTCGTGGAATCCGACGTCCGCGCCGCGGCTCTGGCCGAAGCGGTCTTCGGCGCGGGCAAACCGTTTCGGAATTTCGCTTTCATCATCGTGGGGACGGGCATCTCGTACACCCTGGCCATCGATGGCGAGCCTTACGCGGGCGCGCGCGGGAACGCGCTGGTCCTCGCCACGGGCTCGGAAACTTCCGTTTGTGCGAAGTGCGGTGCGGAATTCGATTTCGTTCTGGAGGAGTTTGCTTCCGGTCCGGCGCTGGTGGCGCGATACAACGAACGCGCAGGAACGAAAGTGACACGCGGCGAAGAAGTCATCGCGGCCGCGGCCGCGGGCGATGCCCTCGCGCGCGAAGTCGTGGAATCGGCCGGACGCGCGCTGGGCAGCCGGTTGGGAACTCTGGTCAATGTTCTCGATCCGGAGGCGCTCATCGTCGGCGGCGGACTGGGGCTCGCGGGCGGGCTTTTCTGGGAGAGCCTGGTGGCTTCGGCGCGGCGGCACATCTGGCCTGATACGAGCCGCAACCTTCCGATTCTCCCCGCGGCGCTCGGCGCGGACGCGGGTTTCATCGGCGCCGCAACCCGCGTGTGGAAGGAACGGGGCGGCGGAAGGAAGCCGGAAAGAAGCAAATTGAAGAAGTCTCAGGGGCGGAGTAACTGAAGATGCATGAGGGAATTCTCGAGCGGCTGAAAAAAGGCGTGGTGGTCGGCGACGGCGGATACCTGATCGAACTGGAAAGGCGCGGCTACGTCGAGAGCGGGTCCGGACGGGCGGCGATGCGGACCGGCCGGGGAAGCGGCCAGTTCACGCCCGAAGTGGCTGTGGAACATCCCGAGGCGTTGCGCGGCCTGCACGAGGAGTTCTTGCGCGCGGGCTCGCAGGTCCTTCAGGCGCTGACGTTTTTCGCGACACGGGAGAAACTGACCCGGGCCGGTTACGGAGAACAGACCGAAGCCATCAACCGCGCCGCGGTCCGCATCGCGCGAGAGGTGGCGGGAGAGGGCGCGCTGGTTGCGGGGAGCGTTGCGCGGACGCAACTGTTCGAGCGGGAAGGCCCCTCGGCGGCGTCCCAGGTGCGCGACCTGCTCCGCGAGCAGATTCGGATCCTGGCGGACGCCGGCGTGGATTTTCTGATTCTCGAGACTTTTTTCTGGCTCCAGGAAATGCGCATCGCGCTGGAGTGCGCGCGCGAGGCCGGCCTGCCCTTGATGGCCACGATGAGCTTCCGGCCCACGACGAAGGCCTGCGCGGACGGCTATCCGCCCGGCGAGTGCGCGCGCGTCATGGCGGCGGAAGGCGCGGCGATTGTGGGCGCCAACTGCGAGCAGGAGCCGGCACGGATGCTGGCCGTGGTCCTCGAGATGCGCGAGGCCGTGGACGTTCAGATCGCCGCGCAGCCCGCCGCCTTCCGCACACCGGACGACAAACCCTATTTCACCCATCTGCCGCAGTTTCCGGACGCTCTGGAAACCCTCCAGGTGCCGCGCCAGGAGTTCTTCGACTTCGCGGAGCGGGCGCGCGCGGAAGGAATCCGCTATCTCGGCGGCTGCTGCGGATGCAACGCCGCCTACATCCGGGCGCTCGCCCGCGGCCTCGAGTCCGATCACCTGCGCGCCTGAGGCGCGACGCCCGAATCGCAAGGAGCGCGATGATCTACGTCGAATACTTCAGCCGACGGCCGGAGGTGAGCGTGGAAGATTTCCACGCCCGCGTCGCGCAGGGGCTCGCGTGGGAATCAGAATACAGCGAAGACCGGCTGATTTTGAAGGCGGGACGGACGTGGCGGCTCGGCCCGCTGCCGGAATATTTCATCGTCTGGCACACGCCCGGCGCGGGTTTCGAGCGCTTCGAGGCGTGGGAGAAGGCCTTCCGTTCGGGCGAGGCGGACAAGTTCGAGCAGCCGTTTTTGAGCGCGGCGCGCGTCGAGTTCGCCGGCTGCTACGAAGCATTGCGCGAGCCGGTGCGGGCTCGCGGCGGCCTTTACTACGCCGAATTCTTTCGCCCTTGCGCCGAGCGCTCGGCCGTCGCGACCTTCTTTGCTGAGCGGGCACGCAAGCACACGGATTTCGCTCTGAACCTGCTGATTGACCGCATCGGGCGGCTGGGGCCCGAGCCCGGCGGGCTGGCCGTGTGGACCGTTCCTTCCTTCGCCGCGCTCGAAGGCATCGCCCGTGAATTGGATGGCGTTCGAGAGCCCCTCGAACTCACCAGCGCCGGACTGTATGCGGATCTCGGAAGCGAAATTCGCTGAGGCGGATTCACCAGGCGGGGAAGCAGCCAACGATCTCCCACGATCCACTGCTCCGGAAAAGGATACTGTGAAGAGCTGGTGCCGAAGAGAGGATTCGAACCTCCACGCCCTGACGGGCACTACACCCTGAATGTAGCGCGTCTGCCAGTTCCGCCACTTCGGCCCGAAACAACTGAAAGACTGCGATGGCCGCCACCGCGTGAAATCCGCTGTCCGCGGCAATTTTTCATCTTGCCATCGCGCCAGGCGGCTGTCAAGGAGCGCCCACAGCGCGCGCCGCCTCACTCGTATCGGATAAATCCCGGATTGAGCACGCCCTGCGGGTCGTACTTTTTCTTGAGCGCGACCACGGCGGGCCACTTTTCCCCAAAATGCGCTTTCCACTGCGTGGGGTCGAAGGCAATCCAGCCGGAGAGATAGCGCCGTCCGCCCATCATCATCGAGGCGGCGCTCGCCATATTCAGGCGGGGAAGGACTTCTTCCACCAGGTCCTTTCGGATGGCCGGAAGAATGCCGAAGCCCATCACGAAATCCCCCGCGGGCCGCATGAACAGCGGCACCGTCGATGCGGTTCCGCGCGCCGGCCACATCAGGATGTGCCCGCCCACCACGACCTGCGGCGGCAGGTTGGCGAGCAGTTGATTCAGGTACATCGGCGTCGTCTGCCAGGGGAGAACACATTCCATCCAGGGATGCGTGTATTCCCAGAAGCCGCCCCGCTTCCAGAGAGCGAAGACGGCATCAAGGCGAGAGAAAAAGTCGTGAATGGGCGCGTCTTCGGTGTGCGTGTGTTTGTAAAACTTCAAGCCTTTCAGCTTTTCCTCGGCCTCCGGCGCGGCTTCGTCGAATTCCACCGTCGCATGCAGCGGGAAGAACCATTCGGCGAACGCCTGTCGCTGTCCGCCGGCGTTTTTGAATCCCTGCGCGAGCGGCGCGCACCAGGACTCGAGATAATCGAACCGTTCGTCGGTCATCACGGTCTTCAGGTCGCCGAGGATGGCCGCGAGGTCATCATAGAGCAGGTAGAGCGTTCGCGTTTTCGGCTTGTGCCGGCGGATTCGGAGCGTCGCCTCGGTGATGACTCCGAACTGGCCCATGCCGGCGCGCACGGCGTCAAAGAGTTCGCGGTTTTCTTCCGGCGAGCAGCGGACGATTTCCCCCGCGCCCGTCACCACTTCCAGCGCCAGGCAGTTATCCGCCTGCGTCCCGTGGCGCCACGAGGCCACGCCCAGCCCCGCCGTCGAAAGTGTTCCTCCGACCGTTACGTCGAGGTTGTTGGTGAGCACCGGCGGCGAGACACCCTTCGGAGCAAGCTGTTCGACCAGCGAGCGCCACGCCAGACCGCCCTGACACACCACGACGCCGGATTTCTCGTCCACGCGGCGAACCGCGGAAAGTGAAGTCATGTCCACGACGATGTGATTGGAAAGCGACTGCCCGGTCTGCGAATGCCCGCCGCCTCGGGTGGAAAGCGTCAGGCGATGCCGCGCGGCGAATCGGGCGACGCGCGCCACGTCTTCAGTGTATGCCGGCCGGACCACCGCCTCCGGCTTGCGGACGACGAGACGGCCAAAATCGGTTGAGACCGCCGCGCGCGAGCCCTCATCAGTCAGAACCTGCCCTTGAACTTCACCCGTCAGTTCCGACGTCCAGGTCATGGACCCTCTCCGCTCTCGTCTTCAGCCTCTTTGAAAGTCGCCCTGTGGCACGTTAGCACAGGCAGGCTGAGCCGCTCAATCCGCGGAGGATTTCCACGTCAGCGCGCGAAACCGATTTTTGCAGGAAAAAGGTGCAAAATCGGCAGAATTGAAGTAGGATACGCAAGCCATTTCGTGGCTTTCTGAACGAAAACCAGGCGACCTCGAGGGTTTGGAATGAGTACTCGTGTTGACCGGCGGGACCCCAGAAGCAGCCAGGCGACCGACACTTACGTCTGGCCGGCCGAGCCGCCCGCCGACGGCGGCCGCCTCATCGTCCTGACGGCGCCCCTGACCGAGACCATTGACCACGCCGGCTATTTCATCCAGATGGCGCTCGCCTCGCTTCCGGTGTGGATGGAGTTCGTCATCAACAACAAGTACCCCACCTGGCGCCACGTTGACCACAACCCGGACGGCTCGGCGCGTTTCATGCCGGCGGGCGTGCGCCTGGTGGAGAAGTCGCTGCTGCGCGAGTTCCCCCGCCAGGACATCGTCTGCTGCTATCCCGACGACCTGCACAAGTTCATCGGACCGCGCACGCGCGTCGTGGCGATTTCCACGCACAACCCGCTGGGCGTGACGTTTGCCGCGGGTGTTTACACCTCGATGTTCGGGTCCTCCAAGGAACCCATTAACTCGAAGTACGCCAAGCAGTTGTTCTTCCGTCTGAAATCGAGCCCGTACCGGCGGGACTTCAAGGTCCTCGTGGGCGGCTCGGGCGGCTGGCAAATCAGCCAGACGAACAGTTACGAGTGGCTCGGCGTGGACTGCGTCGTCGAAGGTCGAAGCGAGTCCGAGCAGGCCTTGGAACTTTTTCACCGCGCCCTGCGGGGAGAAGAACTGCCGCGCCAGGTGGACGTGGCCCATCCGACTTCCCGCGAAGCCCTGCTCGCCCCCGACCATCGCACCACGTTCGGCGTGGTCGAGATGACCACGGGCTGCGGGCGTCGCTGCAATTTCTGCGTCCCCGACCTCAACCCGCAGATCGATTTTCCCAAGGAGAAAATCATGTCCGCCGTCCTCGCCAACGTGCGCGAGGGCAACCGGCAGATTTCGCTCGCCACCGAGGACATGTTCATCTGGGGACAGGTGCACACCGACACGCCGTTTTTCTTTCCCAACCGCGAGGCGCTGCTCGACCTCTACTCCGACGTCGTGAACACGCCGGGCGTGGATACCTTCGTGCTCAGCCACTCGACGATGGCGCCTTTCGTCGTGGACCCGATGCTCATCAAGAAGCTTTCCGAAACGCTGCTCGACAAGAGCCCCATCAAGCTCCCCGCCGTCAGCACGCATCCCGAGAAGCGCGCGCTTTCGCCGTTGATCGGCCTGGAGACCGGCTCGCCGCGCATGGCGAAGAAGATCATGCCGTCGAAGGCCGTGCCGTTCCCCATTGACGACTGGCCGAGCATCGTGCTGGAGGGGCTGCGGATCGCCAACGAAAACAACTGGTTCCCGACGATGACGCTGATGGTCGGCAACCCGGGCGAGACGGACGAAGACTGCCGCGCCACGCTCGACCTGCTCTACGAAATGGAGCGCCGCAAGCTCTACGCCATCCTCATCCCGTCCATCTTCACGCCTCTCCACGACACGCGCATGCAGGACCAGCGCGGCGTCAGCGAGACGCGCCAGTTGAGCCCGCTTCAGTGGCAGATCATCATGAAGTGCTGGAAGATGGACCTGGGCTTCACCTCCAGGACCTGGTGGGCGCCGATTCTGTGGAAAATCGGCTCGCTCGTCACCTGGCTGCTGAAACTGCGGAAGTCGAACGGGCCGAACTTTACCTGGCCGCTCATCATGTTCTCGGGTCTGTTCTCCGAAAGGACGCTCGCCCGCATGGGCAAGATCTACCTCGGCCGGCCCCTGAAGACCAAGACGCGCCGCGAACTCATCGCGGCCGTCAAGCCGCACTACTGGAAGTTCTTCCGCACCGACAACGGCGACCTGCCCGAGGGTTTCGCGCCTCCTCCGCCGCGCGAAGAAACCTCGGAGGCCCTCCGCGTCATGGCCTGAAGCGCCGCGTGCCGGCAACCTGCGTTCGCCCTTCCAGCGCGAAGTGTGTCCTCGCCTTGTTCCCTCCCTGCGTCATCGGTTAAGATGGCGGCACCGAAGTCAGCGCGTTCAGGTTCAAGCGGGAACGGTTCGGGGGAGGTGCGCATTTGGCTGGAGCAGATCAGTTCGATCTCGTGGTCATCGGCAGCGGGCCGGGCGGTTACGTCGCGGCCATCCGGGCGGGACAGCTCGGCCTGAAAACAGTCCTCATCGAAAAAGACGACAAGCTGGGAGGGACGTGCCTGCACGTCGGATGCGTCCCGACGAAGGCGCTGCTCTTCGGCGCCGACGTGTACGACACCGTGAGGCACGCCAAGGATTACGGCATCGCCTGCGAGAAAGTCTCGTTTGACTGGGCGGCGATTCAGGAGAGGAAGGCGCGCGTCGTCACCCGCCACGCCAAGGGCATCGAAAGCCTGATGAAAAAGAACAAGGTCGAAGTCGTCCAGGGCTACGGCCGGCTGCTCGGCGGCGGGCGCGTGAGCGTGACGGACGCGAAGAAGCAGGAACGGAAGATTGACGCGAAGAAAATCGTGCTGGCCACGGGGTCGGAAGCCAAGATGCTCCCCGGGATGGAAGCCGACGGAAAGAAAATCCTCACCAATCGTGAAGTGCTCGACCTCAAGCAGCCGCCGAAATCCATGATGATCATCGGCGCGGGCGCCGTGGGCGTCGAGTTCGCCTCCATCTTTCATCGCTTCGGCACTCAGGTGACGGTGCTCGAAATGCTTCCGCGCGCCGTGCCGCTCGAAGACGAGGACGTCTCCGCCGAGCTGGCGAAGGCTTTCCGCCGCCAGGGCATCACGCTCCAGACCGGCGCCAAGGTGGAGAAGACGTCGAAGACGTCTTCGGGCGTCTCGGTTGAATTCAAGGACTCAAACGGAAAGGCGCAGAAGCTGGAAGCGGAGACGCTGCTCGTCGCCGTGGGCCGCGCGCCGAACACGGGCAACGTCGGGCTCGAAAAGACGCGCGCCAAGCTCGACCGCGGCTTTGTGAAAGTCAACGAATACATGGAGACGGACGAGCCCGGCCTCTATGCCGTCGGCGATATCGTGGCGGGAAGTCCGCTGCTCGCGCACGTCGCCTCGCGCGAAGGCATCGTGGCGGTCGAGCATGCGGCCGGTGAAGCGTCCGAGCCGATGAGCTATGCGCACGTGCCGAACTGCACCTACTGCGAGCCCGAAATCGCCAGCGTCGGCCTCACCGAGAGCCAGGCGCGCGAGGCGGGGCACAAGCTGAAGGTCAGCAAAATTCCCTGGGGCGCCGTCAGCAAAGCCACCATCCTCGGCGCGCGCGAAGGGTTTGTGAAAATCGTGGCTTCGGAACCCTACAGCGAAATTCTCGGTGTCCACATGATCGGCCCGCGCGTCACCGAAACCATCGCCGAAGCGGTGGTCGCCATGCGCCTGGAGGGGACGGCGCTCGACCTTGCGCACACCATCCACGCGCACCCGACGCTCGCCGAAATCATGCTCGAAGCCGCGCACGGCATCGAGGGCGCGCCGATTCATATTTAGGGGTTTGGGGGCAAGGAGATGGAGGTTGGCGGAACAACAATCGCTTGCCGGGCGATCCCCTGACCCCCATCCCCCAACCGCCGCTTGCCATGCTCTGTCGCGTCGAACAACTCGGGACGATGGAATACGCGGCGGCGCTGCGCCTCCAGGCCGAGCGCGTCGCGCAGCGCAAAGCCGGAGAAATTCCCGACACGCTCCTGCTGCTCGAGCACCCGCGCGTTTTCACGCTGGGCCGCAACGCCCGGCGGGAACATCTGCTCGTCCCGCCCGAACGGCTGGCCGAAGCGGACATCCGAGTTTTCGAAACCGACCGCGGCGGCGACATCACCTATCACGGGCCGGGACAACTGGTCGGCTATCCGATTTTCGATCTCAGGCAGCACCGGCGAGACGTCGCCTGGTACATGCGTTCGCTCGAGGAAGTTTTCATCGGCGTCGCCGCGGAATTCGGCATCGAAGCCGGGCGCCTGCCGGGCGCGGCGGGCGTCTGGGTCGGCAACGACAAGCTGGTCGCCATGGGCGTCCACCTGTCGCGCTGGGTCACCTCGCACGGGTTCGCATTCAACGTCTCGACCGACCTCGGCTACTTCGAGTGGATCGTTCCCTGCGGGCTGTGCGACCGCGGCGTGACGTCGCTCGAAAAACTTCTCGGCCGACGCGTCAGGATGGACGAAGTCGAGGAACGCGTCATCGCGCGCTTCGCAAAGGTGTTCGGCGTGCGAACTGAACGGGTCCAGAGTTTGGAGTTGAGGGTTCAGGGTTAAGCGGTAAGGCGGGTACGGCGCGAACTCGCGCGCGACGGTTCACTCTTAACTCTCAACTCTGAACTCTCAACTTTGGATTCCATGCCCCCGAAGCTCACGCGCTCCCAACATCACGACCTCTACTACTACCTCCGCCTCAATCGCCGCGTGGACGAGCAGCTCGCAGCGCTCTACCGCCAGGGCAAAGTCATCGGCGGCGTCTATCTGGGGACGGGCCAGGAAGCGATTTCGGTCGGCAGCGCCTACGCGCTCGAGCCCGAAGACGTCGTCGGCCCGATGATTCGCAACGCGGGCGCGCTGTTCATGCGCGGCTATCGCCCGCGCGACCTCTTCATGCACTACATGGGCCGGCGCGACAGTCCCACGCGCGGGCGCGATACGGCCACGCTGCTCGGCAATCTCGAACGCGGCGTCATCTCTCCCATCAGCATGCTCGGCACGCTGGTCCCCGTGATGGCGGGCGTCGGCATCGCCGCGCAAATCCGCAAAGAAAAACGCGTGGCGCTCACCTGGATCGGCGACGGCGGCGTGAGCACCGCGCCGTTTCATGAGGGGATGAACCTGGCCGCCGTGCGCAAACTGCCCGTCATCGTGATGGTTGAAAACAACCAGTGGGCCTACTCGACTCCGCTCGACAAGCAAACCGCCGTTCCCGAATTCGTCGAACGCGCCAAAGCGTACGGCGTTGCCGGAATCCGCGTGGACGGCAACGACGTGCTCAAAGTCTATGAAGCCACGCGCGCCGCCCGCGACCGCGCGCGACGCGGCGGCGGGCCCACCCTCATCGAGTGCCTGACGATGCGCATGAAAGGCCACGCCGAGCACGACGACGCGCGCTACGTTCCGCGGGAAATGGTTGAGAAGTGGCGCAAGCGGGACCCGATTCTCCTCTACGAGAAGTTCCTCGTCGGGAAGAAGCTGATGAGCGCGCAGGAAAAATCCGCCATCGAAGCGCGGATCGAAAAAGAAATCCGCGAAGACGTGGCCGCCGCCGAAGCCAGCCCCCTCCCCGAGCCGGAAGAGACGGTGCGGGGAGTGTGGGCGAACGGTAGGCAGTAGGCAGCCGGCAGTAGTCAGTTGGCAGCACATGGGCAAAATCCTCTCGATAGATTTGGCGTATAAGAAAGTCCGCGATTTTGGTGTGTGCCTGCTGGAAAAGCAAAGAGGCAAGCACTTGAGCGTTCGTTTTGTCAACCCAGCGAGAGAGCTCCGATTAGAAGAGCCGCCAAACGCACACCAATGTGCACAGGCGATCCGAGAATATTGCCAGCGAAAAGGAATTCCCATCGTCTTCCTCGACGGTCCGCAGGGCTGGAAGAGTGCTCGTAACGGACTGAAACACTCGCGGATTTGTGAGAAGCTCTTGAATACTCCTGGGAAGACCGGACTTCGGGGAAAGGCAAAACCAGAAAGCTATCTTCCATTCATACGATTCTCAATCGACGTTTTCACACACCTCGTAGGCTTGAGTGCGACGCTTCTATCTAAACGTAAGGGCGCGAAGCACCCCAAACGCTTCCTGATTCTCGAGGCATTTCCCAGGGCCGCGTGGAAAAGCCTCGGTATCATCCCGTTACCCTCGAAAAAGAGATGTAGGCACCGACCGTGGTATCTGCATCACCGTCTTCGACGACTTCAAGAGCTTTACAGGTTCAGAGTCAAGAGCCTACCCACGCACGATGAGTTGCAGGCGCTGATCGCTGGCCTTGCCGGAATAGGTATCCTAGAAGGGAACTCAGGCGGATACATTGCGGTGGGCAGTCCGCCAAAACACGTCGATGGGGTGACCGTGGAAGGTTTCATCGTAAACCCTCGGAAAAACAGCGAGGGCGCTCGGTAGTGCGGCTTTCTGCCCGCTGCCGACTGCCTTCTGCCTACTTCCGGGAGACTGTATGGCAATAAAGAACCCTCCCGCAACGCCCGACCGCGCCACGCTCCTCCGCATGCTTCACGTGCTGAAGCTGACGCGCGAGGCGGAGCAGCGGATCGAGCGCGTGCTCTACCGCCAGGGGAAGATCGTCGGCGGGGTTTACGTCAGCCGCGGGCAGGAGGCAATTTCGGTGGGCGCGGCGATGGCGCTGCGTGAAGGCGACGTGGTCACACCCACGCACCGCGATTTTGCCGCGCAGGTCATTCGCGGCATGACCCTGCGCGAACTTTTCGCCAACTGGCTGGCGCGCTCGGATTCCCCCACGCGCGGGCGCGACGGCGGGCCGCACCTGGGCGACGTGCGCCGCGGCATCCTCGCGCCGATTTCTTCCGTGGGCTCCTGGTGCGCGGTGGCGTGCGGCGCGGCGCTGGCGCTCCGCCGGCGCGGGAAAGGCAACATCGCGCTCACTTTCTTCGGCGAAGGCACTTCGAGCCGCGGCGACGTCCACGAGGCAATGAACCTGGCGGCGGTGATGAAACTGCCCGTCGTCTTCGTCTGCAACAACAACGCCTGGGCGTACTCGACCCCGGCGGAAAGGCAATACGCGGTGAAGCGGCTCGCCGTTCGCGGGCCCGTTTACGGCATGCCCGGCTTAACTGTGGATGGCAACGATGTGCTGGCGGTGTTTCGCGCCGTCTCGAAAGCGGCGGCGCGCGCCCGCGGCGGCGGCGGACCGAGCTTCATCGAGTGCAAGACCTTCCGCATGACGGGCCACTCGGCCCACGACGCCGCCGAATACGTTCCCGCCGGACTCTTCAAGGAATGGGAGAAGAAGGATCCCATCCGACGATTCGAAAGTTGGCTCCTCAAGAGGAAAGTCATCAGTCAGGCAGAAATCCGCAGGGTCGAGGAAGAAATTCACCGCGAAGTGAATGCAGCCGTCGCGGCCGCCGAGGCCAGTCCGTTCCCGCGGCCCGAGGAATGTCTCGAAGGAGTTTACTGCGGACCGGACTGTTGGTGGGAGAAGTCCCGGCCGGCAAGTGACTCTTCGCCCGCGTTGGAAAACGCGGAGCCATCCGAAAGCTCGCGAGGTTGAAATCCGTGGCCGTCATGACCTATCTCGAAGCAATCCGGCAGGGCATCTGGGAAGAGATGGAGCGTGACGAGTCCGTCTTCCTGCTCGGCGAAGACATCGGGGTTTATGGCGGCGCGTTCAAGGTGACGGCCGGAATGCTCGAAAAATTCGGCGAGGCGCGCGTCATCGACACGCCGATTTCCGAATCGGCAATTGTGGGCGCGGCCGTCGGCGCGGCGCTGATGGGCATGCGGCCCGTCGCCGAAATGCAGTTCATGGACTTCATTTCCTGCGGCTTCGACCAGGTCGTCAACATGGCGGCGAAGACGCATTACCGCTGGGGCGCGAAGGTGCCGCTCGTCATTCGCGGGCCTTCGGGCGCGGGCGTGCACGGCGGGCCGTTCCACTCGCAGTCCAACGAAATGTGGTTCGTGCACACGCCGGGCCTGAAGGTGGTGGTGCCGGCGACGGCCTGCGATGCCAAAGGACTCATCAAGGCCTCCATTCGCGACGACAACCCGGTCATCTTTTTCGAGCACAAGTTCCTCTACCGTCGCATCAAGGAGGAAGTCCCCGAGGACGACTACGTGGTGCCGCTGGGCAAGGCGGCGGTGCGGCGCGAAGGGCGCGACCTCGCGATCATCACTTACGGCGCGATGGTCTGGACGGCGCTGGAGGCCGCCGAGCAGCTCGATGCCGAGGGCCTTTCGGTCGAGGTCGTTGACCTGCGCACGCTGTTGCCCTACGATGACGAAGCGGTGCTCAAGAGCGTTCGCAAATGCAGCAAAGTCATCCTGCTGCACGAGGACACGCGGACCGGCGGAATGGCCGGCGAGCTGGCCGCGTTGATCGCCGAGCGGGCGTTCGAAGATTTGGACGGCCCGATCGTGCGTGTGACGGCGCCCGACACGCCGGTGCCCTTCTCGCCGCCGCTCGAAGAATTTTTTCTCCCGAACGCGCAGAAGGTGATCGAGGCGGCGAGAAATCTGGCGGAGTACTGACAAGCCGTTGACAGTTGACAGTCAAGGGTTGCCAGATTCCGATACTTCGAATGTAAATCCTCGGCAACCGGTGACGTCCGACTGTAAACTGTTGACTGTCAACTGTGAACTGAGGTTCTTCAATGGCGACGAAAGTCATTATGCCCCAGATGGGGGAAAGCATCGCCGAGGGGACGGTCACGAAGTGGCTGAAGCGCGTCGGCGACCGCGTGGAGCGCGACGAGCCGCTCTTCGAGATTACGACGGACAAGGTGGACGCTGAAATCCCTTCGCCCGCCTCGGGAGTGCTCGCCAAGATCCTGGTGAAGGAAAACGAGACGGTAGCCGTCAACGCGGTGGTGGCGGAAATCGACGGCGAAGGCGCTGCGGCCGAACCCGAAGCCCCGCCGGCGGAAAAGAAGAAGCCCGCCGAAGCGGAGCCGCAGCCGGCGGTTGAAGCGGAGGAAGAGGAGGAAGCTGCCGAGGAAGCGCCCGCGGAGGCGCGGGGCGAGGAGAAGGTCCGTTCTTCCCCGCTCGTGCGGCGGATTGCCCGCGAGCACGACATTGATCTTTCGGAAGTGAAAGGCACGGGCCTGGGCGGCCGGGTCAGCAAGAAGGACATCCTCGCCTACCTCGAATCGCAGAAGGTTGCGAAACCTGCGCCCGCCGCTGCGCCCGCCGCTCCCGCGGCCGCCGCGCCACCTCCCGGCAAGCCGCTCACCTTCAAGGGCCCGACGCTCGTTGTACCCATGACCCCCATGCGGCGGCAGATCGCCGAGCACATGGTGGCGAGCAAACGGACCTCGGCGCACGTCTCGACGGTGTTCGAAGTCGAAATGACGAAGGTGGTCGAGACGCGCGAGCGGCACAAGGGAGAATTTCAGCAGCGCAACGGTCTGAAGCTCACCTTCACACCCTTTCTTGTGCGTGCGGCGGTGAAGGCCCTGAAGGACCATCCCATCGTGAACGCCTCGGTGGACGGCACGAACATCGTGTACAAGCGCGACATCAACGTCGGCGTCGCCGTGGCGCTCGAAGAAGGATTGATCGTTCCGGTCATCAAACGCGCGGACGAGAAGAATTTCCTGGGGCTGGCGCGCGCCGTTCAGGACCTGGCGGACCGCGCCCGTTCGAAGCGCCTGAGCGTGGAGGACGTCCAGGGTGGGACGTTCACGATTACCAACCCGGGTCTCTTCGGCAGCCTTTTCGGCACACCCATCATTCCCCAGCCGCAGGTGGCCATTATGGGCATCGGGCTGATCGAGAAGCGCGCCGTGGTCCGCCACGACGCCATCGCCATCCGACCCATGGTGTATCTTTCCATCTCCTACGACCACCGCATCATTGACGGCGCGACGGCGGACCAGTTCATGGCGAGAGTAAAATGGGAGCTTGAGAACTGGCAGGAAGCGGTGATGTAAGATTCGCGGTTCGCCGCGTTCAACGGCTGGCGGCGGTTTCAGGCGCCGGCGGCGCGGCCACGCTGGCCACGCGGTCCAGAAGCAACTCCACGTCCTCCAGGCAGGCGTTCGGGTCCACGCCGCGCCGGCGCAGGTCCGGCAGAACTTCCGAGACGTTCATCGCAAAAAAACGCTTGGCCTCCTCCCGGCGGCCCAGGCGGGCGTACGCGGCGGAGACCGTCTGGAGCAGGTGCAGTGAACGCTCCTTCCCGCTCGCCCACTTCTCCAGGTTCTGAGCGAGGACTTCCTCGAGGAAGGCGACGTGGCGGCCGGTCCGGTCCCGGAAGCGGCCTTCTTCGTATTCAAAGACGGCAAGGACATCGGCCGAATCCCGGTGACCGCCGCAAACCGTGCGATGCGGCCGATGGGCGACGAACACCCAGGGTGATTTCTCGTCCTGGCGGCGAAGTTCCAGCCCCTCAAAGGGCAGCCCGTCCAGCCGGTCGATACGGCCGATAGCTTGCACCTGCTCGCCCAGTTCGACAATCGTCGCGGTCGTGCAGCAGTGGTCGCCTCCCGAATACTGCCCGATGATGAGGTGCGGGACTTCGGTGCCGGTCAGCGGCCGCAGGTGAACGGGCCGCGCGTTCCGCCGCACCGTCTTCCCCTTCTGGCCCGCGAAGTCGTAGAGCGTCGTCCAGTGCTCGCGCGAGCCTTCCAGAGTGTCCAGTTTGAAGACCGCGCGGTTGTCGTCGTCGTAAATCATGAAGACGCCCGGAGCGAAGATGAGCGGCGCCGGACTGCGGCGATACAGCACGGCGTTGTAGTCCCCCAGGCGGTACGTTGTGACCTTTTCGTAGCCCGAAATCTCGGGGATCTGGCCGCGACGGCCCGCGGCGGTGCGGAGAAATTCCTCTGCCGACGCCGCCAGTTCCCGAAGCGCCGTCGGCTGCCAGCGCGCATGCACGGCCACGAAGGCCAGCATCACCGCGCCCGCCACCGCGATCGAGATGACGTTCTCACCCTTCTGCATCGCGCCGCGCCTCCCGAGGGAACCGCAATTCGCCTCGAGGCCTGGACTCCTGATTCCATTTAATCACTTCCCGCGGGCGATTGCATGGCGCAAGTCCGCTGAGGAGGTCAGCGCGCGCCGCTTTGGAAGGAGTCCAGCTCCCACACGTCTTCGCTTTCGAGGTGGCGGAGGACGTAGAGGTTTCCGTCGTCGGCCTTCACTTTGAAGCAGCGATAGCCGACGCCGTACCAGCGGTCGAGGATTTCGAGCACTTCGCGGGCGGGCGCGCCGGCCGACTGCGGGCGGAAGCGCAGCGGGCGCTCGTCGGCCCGGTAGCCGGCGTAGCATTCGACTTCGAGCCGCATGGTCGCTCTGAACTCGCAGAAGCCTCCCGGGCCGGCGCGCGTCTAGACAGCCAACTCCCGCGCCACCGACTGCGCGAAGCTGTCCACTTCAGCGAGCGGAACCAGCGCGATCTCGGCCTCCTCGAGCGTGCGCTGGGAGAACAAAGCCGTCTCATCGTCGCGCGCGGCGCGGGCGTCAACGACGGCGCTTAAATCGGCGGGCTCCTTCTCCCGGACCTTGCCGATCGTGTAAGCCAGGAGCTTCGCGAGGTCCGCATCGCCCTTGAGCGTCAGGGCATGGATGAACCGGTAATGTCCGTTCGGGCGGCCCGCCACCTCGAGCGGCCGGTACCCGTAGTCGAACGTGAACGGATCGCCTTCTCCGGTCCACCGGGCGGCGGGGACTTTGCGCTCGAGGTGTTTCGATTTCAGCGCGCCCGCGCGGTCGAGTGCGGCGTGGAGCTTCTGCTTCACGCGCATGCGCGTCTCCGCGCGCGCGCCCGCCTCCGGACGCGCTCCCACGTATCGTTCGAAGAGGGCCTGGAGTTCCGCCTGCGGGTCCACGGCCAGACACGTCCTCGGCGTCGTCAACTGAATCAGGTTCGAGTAGGTCTCCTGCATTTCGCTCAGAAACGCCTCGAGCTTCCCTTCCCGCTCTTTGATTTCCCTTTCGAAATGCCCCTGAAGTTCGCGGAGCAGTTCGAGGTCCGCCTGGGGATGGAGCGTCCGGAGGCGGCGAAAATCCTGCGTGAAAAGGCAGTCCAGATACTCCTCCTGAGGGCTGTAAAGAAACAGGCCGATGTTCAGTCCCTCGTCGCGGACGAGGTCCGGGACGTATCGGACCACGAAGAAGGAGCACGGTTTCAGCCTGGCTTCATCGGTCATGCCCATCCACCATTTCGAACCGGCCCTCTCGCTCCCTCATCCCCGTCCCGTCACTTCCAGTTGGGAAAGGGCCGGAAGTCGCTGTTTTTGGCGTCCACCAGCGCCTGCCTCAGCCTTCGGCGGCGCTCAAAGAGCCTTTCGGCCAAACGGAACAGATCCTTGCGGCCGGTCCCGCACCACTCCTCCGGAATGTCACGGACGCACGCTTCGATTTCGGAGGCTTCCAGGCTTTCGATGCGCGTGAGATAAGGGTCGAAGGAGGTGAATCCGCGCACACTTTCATAGACGAACCGCCGGGGATAGAGGCTGCGGATGGGGCTGTCGGGAAAATTCCAGTCGCCGTCGTTGAAGCAGAAGCCATGGTCGATCAGCGATGCGTGGTACGCTTTCTCTTCCCGGTCGGCCAGGCGATAGAAAACGATTTGCCGGCCGTCGCAATTGCACGTCCATTTGTCGAACACGTACGCTCCAAGGAAGACCGCTTCCCGATTCACCACGCGGCGCAGCAGCGAGTCCGGAAGAAAGTCCACCACCAGCGTCCTGCCGGGACGGCCCGGGAAGCGCGAGCCGAACTGCAAGCCGGGAAGGCAGCGCTCGCGCCGCGCCCCCACTTCCACGGCCAGAAGCGGATTGCCGGCAATCAGGTCCTGCGGAACGTCCACGAAAGCCGGCGGCGCCGCGGGCAGACCGATGCGCAGCGCCAGGCGCCCGGCGAGCATCTCGTTGGCGAGGACGCGGACGTGCTGAGGATTGTTCCGGAATTTGACGACGTAATTCTCGCCGTCCTCGCAGCGCAGCAAGTGCGGCTGCGAGCCGCCCCGCATGCGGCGCACGAACTCCACCGCGCGGAGGGTTGGAACCTCGCGGGCTACGGATGCCGGAACAACTTCAGATTCGGTTTGCTGTCGCTGCCGGGAGGAATGGACTCCGGCGCGCTCGCGCCAAGGCATCCTGCACGACCATCGCGGAAGTTCGGATAAAGAGCGGAGTCACGGCTGATCGTCGGGACGATCCGGGGCCGTCCCCTCGGCGGGCGAAAGTCGCCGGACTAGCGGCGTCGCCGTTTCGCCTTCTTCGTTCCGGCCTTCCGCGCTTTCTTTCGAGCGGTTTTGCGAGCGGGCTTGCGAGCTTTCGCTTTGGCCCTCTTCTTCCGGGCAGCTTTCAGCGGACGTTTCTTCGCCTTCCGGGCCTTTGCCGCCGGCTGGCGTTTTCGCGCCGCGGCCGCGGCGGGCGCCTTGGGCTTTGGAGCAGGAGCAGGGGCCGGTGCAATCACCGCGGGGGCCGGTGCAGGCGGCCGTTCTACCGCAGCCGGCTCTTCACTTTCGTAGGAGACTTCCTCTTCCAATTCGTCGCCTTCCCCACCCAGGTCCTCTTCCTCCCGATAATCTGAGGAAAGTTCGTCCTCGAATTCGTCCAGCTCATCACCCGGTTCGCGGTCTATGTCGAACGCCATCGCTGCCTCCTGCCGCGTGCTTCGCTTCGCCGGCCTGGGGCCGGCGCTCATCTGGTTCTTCGAAGAGCCTTCGTGCGACTAATTCGCAGATGTATAACACGCCTTGCGGTCTGTCAAGCGGTATCAGGGGTTTGGAAAGGAACTCCGAGAGAGCGGTCAGCGGGCGCCGGCCGCGCCCCCGGAGGCGATGGAGGGTGTCTGGCTGGTGCTGGGGCGAGCCGAGGAGGTCCGCCGGGAAAGCCTGCCCGAACCGCCGGCTCGAGCCACGTCGGGGCCGACGTAAAGCTCGAGCGTGTCCCCGGCATAGATCCGCGAGCCGCTCAGGCCGTTCCAGCGGCGGATTTCCTGCGCCGTGACGCCGAAACGCTCCGCAATCGTCGAAAGCGTGTCGCCGGGGCGAATCCGGTAGCGGTAAGCAACGCGAGGGCCCCCGCCTTTGGCGAGCACCGGGGCTCCCGAGCTGCCGGGCGCGAGCGGAATCAGCAACCGTGTGCCGGCTTCCAGCGGCGCTTCAGCTTCCAGCCCATTGGCCTTCAAAAGCGCCGTCTGAGAAATACGGAATTTGCGCGCGATCCCCGCCAGCGTCTCGCCCTCGGCCACGTGATGGGCGCGCCACCAGACGCGCTGGTCAGGCGGGATGGCGGCAATCGCTTCCTCAAACATCTCCTTCGTGCCCGCCGGAATGTTGAGGACGAATTCCGGTGCGTTGGGCGGCGTGGACCAGCGCAACAGTCCGGGATTCAGCCGGACGATTTCATCGGGCGGGCGGTTCAGAAGTTGCGCAACCAGCCGCAGGTCGGTCGGGGCGGTGACGACCACCCGGTCGGTCGCGAGCGGGCGCCTGCGTTCCACCTCGAAGCCGTAAGCCTGCGGGTCCTTGGCCACCAGCGCCGTCGCCAGGATGATGGGGACATAATTCATCGTCTCGTTGGGCAGTGCCTTGAGCTCGCGCAGCCGCCAGAAATCCGCGTAGCCGGTGCGTTCCACCGCTTTGCGGACGTTCCCTGGCCCACAGTTGTAGGCCGCCATCGCCAGATACCAGTCCCCGAACATCAGGTAGAGGTCTTTCAGATGCCGAGCCGCCGCCTGCGTGGCTTTCACCGGGTCCTCGCGCTCGTCCACCCAGCGGTCTTGCCGCAGGCCGTATTCCTTTCCTCGGTAGGGCATGAACTGCCACATCCCTTTGGCCCCTTTGCGCGAGAGGGCAAACGGATTGAAGGCGCTTTCCGCAGCGGCAACGTAAATCAGGTCCTGGGGCAGGTTTTCATTCCTCAGCGTTTCCAGGATCATCTCCTCGTATAGCCCCATCCGCTCCAGGACCGAGGCCATGAATTTCCGCCCGCGCCCCTGGAAATAGGTCAGGATGCCTTCCACGGGCTCGTTGGTCACCAGCGGAAGGTCGTAACGAACCTTCTTCAACTCCTCCGCAGCGCGCTGCTTGATCTTGGGATCAACCGGGAAGGTCAGCTCGGTGAAGCTTTCGATGGGCGCCGGATCGTATTTCTGAGCGGCCAGCGAATCACCGTTTTCGAGTGCGGCCACTTCCAGCCCGTGTATTTCCTCAACCAGCCTGTCGAATTCGGCGGCCAGGAGCGTATCTTCGGCCGGGCCCGGGTCCGAGCGCAGCAGGGCGGCGAAGGCGCGATCAAATTCGACCTTCGCCTTTTCCATTTCGCCCGAACGGTATGCCGCCAAGCCGGCTGCAAAGTGCTGGCGAGACTGAGCGAGAATGGTGTCTCGAGGATCCTGCGCGGGAGGAGGGACGTCACCGGGAAGTCCGGCCGTCGGCGGACCAGGGAACTCCGTCACGACGGGCGGAGGCGGAATGGAGACGGCCACCGGTGGCTGCGGGGTGGTCGCGCAGGCGGCAAGAACCGCGGCCGAAACGGCCAAGCAGGTGAGTCGAATAAGCAATGTTGGACGTGGCTCCGTTGACAGAGTTCTGCCCGCCTGCTTGCTGATCGTCCAGCCTTCAAAGCTCCAATTCTAGGAGGCGGCGGGAGCTCAGGTCAACATCAAAATAAAACCCAGTCTGGCCGGACTAGTTATCATGTTCGCGAAACAGTCCGGCCAGACTATAAAACTTTTGAGGGTGCGTAACCACGGGCCACAGGGTGCGAGCACACACCTGCCAACAGTCCATCCCGGGCCGAAGGAGCGAGGCGTTGCAGGCCCTCGAAGAGTGATTCCCCGAGAGCCTGACTCGCTCGTCAGGAGCATCTGTTTGCAGAAACGCTTAGTTCTTGGAAAGCTGTTCCTGGCAGGACAGACAGAATCGCGCCCACGGGATCGCCTTCAGTCGGCTGGCGGAAATTTCCTCACCGCAGGCTTCGCACTCACCGTAAGTGCCGTTGGACACACGCCTCAGAGCGCTTTCGATATCCTTCAGCATCCGCGCGCGGAGTTCCGCCGTTGCCGCGGTCAGATCCTGCTCCGCCGCCTTGATGGCAAACTCCACGGCGTCAGGAGTCTGAATGCTCGCCGCGAGCGCCTCCGGCTGGCTCCTGGTGGAAGCCAGCAATTCCGCCCGCTTCTTGAGCAACAGCTCTCGATGTGGCGCCTTTCGGGTCTTGGTTTCAGAAGACATCGGTACCTGTCCCTTTCGTTGAACCTCTCTTCCCCTTTCCGCATCTTCGGATGGTCGGTGGTGTAAGAAGGTTGCACGATTATGGGGGAAATTGACGAATTTTTCCAGAAAAACATCCCCTTGATTTTCAATCTTTTAGACGCGCATCTTGCCCCGTGTGATAAACTCCTCAGGCGATTCCAGCCGTTCCGGGACAGCACATCAATGGACGCGCGCGACAGATTCCTTGAAAGAGTTAAAGCCGCCCTGGGCCGTGGTCCCTACGACCCCCTTTCAACGCCCTCTGACCGGAGCACCCTTCCACCTTTGGGGAAGGTTCTCCCGCCCCTTGCGCCGGGTGAAGAGGTCGCCAGGTTTGAGGCCGAACTGGCCAAAGTGGCCGGAAACGCCTACCGCGCCGCGACGCGCAAGGAACTTTCCCTCCACCTTCTCGGCATCCTGGAACCCGTTACGGAAGTCGCGCTGTCGCGGAATCCTCTGCTCGAACGGCTGGGTATTGGCGGGCTCCTTGCCCAAGCTGGTAAGCAGGTCACCTGGTGGCCGCACGCGCAGGGGTCCGCCCATCACGCCACCGAGGCACAGGGTTTTCGGGAAGCCGTCTTCAGTGCCGGCGCGGGCATTACCGGCGTCGAGTGCGTCCTGGCCGAGTCTGGGACGCTGGTCCTGAGCAGCCTGAGGGAGGGAACGCAACTGGCGTCCCTCGCGCCTCCAGTCCACGTGGCGGT
>CAZKXX010000011.1:17926-56072 GCA_964556705.1 uncultured Acidobacteriota bacterium | reverse complement strand
AGCTTGGTCATGTCGAGCCGCAGGTTCTCCTTGTCGAGCAGCCGCATGACCACCTTCTCGCCATGCAGCGTGGGCAACACGGAAACCCGGTAGTCGAGCTGCTTCTTCTTCCCGTTGTGCATCATGCGGATCATGATGCGACCGTCTTGCGGCAGACGTTTCTCGGAAATGTCCAGTTTCGCCATGATTTTGACGCGGCTGATGATGGCGTCGCGCAACTTGAGCGGCGGGTTCATCATCGTCGCCAGCACGCCGTCAACGCGGTACCGGACGCGATACTCCTTCTCATAAGGCTCCATGTGGATATCGCTGGCGCCCTTTTTGACTGCATCCGTGAGGATGTAATTGACAAGCTTGACGACCGGCGCTTCTTCGGCTGCTCTTTCCAGCGCCGCCAGGTTAAGCGCCGATTCGTCCTCGGCTTCCAGCTCCACCGTGTCCGCGCCGCCCTCGTCAATGAAGCTGACGATCTCTTCGATCTCCTTCTTCCGCTCGACATCCTCGATCGAGCCGTAATGCTTCTTGATGGCCTCCGAGATGGCCGTTTCCGAGGCCACTACGGGCTCGATGTTGAATCCCGTCATGAACTTGATGTCGTCCATGGCGAAGACGTTTGTCGGATCCACCATCGCCACCGTCAGCGACGAACCCACGCGGGAGAGCGGCAGAATCTGATACTTCATCGCCGTCTCCATGGGAATCAGCTTGATGACGCCGGGGTCCACTTCGAAGTAGGCGAGGTTGATGGAAGGAACACCGTACTGGCGCGAGAGGACGGCCGTCACTTCGTCGTCACTCATGAAACCCAGCTTGACGAGCGCGTTCCCCAGCCGCCCGCCGTTCTGCTTCTGGTGATCGAGCGCCTGCTTGAGCTGGTCCGGGGAGATAATTTTTTCTTTCAGCAGGATTTCGCCGAGCTTTCCAGACATTTCCCCGCTCCCGCCCAGGGACTTAGACGCGTTGTTGTTTCAGAGGCAGATGCGCCGACGCCGCCCAAAGCCGATCCGGGACCGTTAGGCCCGCTGTTATCATAAGCTTGCAGCATCGTAGAGAACTCACCCTGCAAAGTCAAGCCGATTTGCGGCCCGCCAGCGCGCGTCCTCGGCCCCGAAGCCGCAGTCCTGCTCCGCCCGAAGGGCTGGCTTTAACCGCCCGCCATCCTGTAAGCTGGTAGAGAGTCTGCGAAGGCGGGCGGGGAGCTTTCCGAAGTAACCTTCCCGGCTCCACAAACGTCTTAGGGCTTGTGCAGGGTTAAATTGAAGAATCGTTCGAAATTTTTGAACGGGAATTCTGTCTGGAAATTCTCCGGGAGGCCGCGGGTCGCAGTTTCCCTGCTCACTTTCGCCGCGCTCTCCGCCCTGGCTCCGGAGCTTTTCGGCCAGGGTGGCCAGCCGCCGGTCGTCCAATACACCGCCGCCATCGAGCACCGGCTACGCACGCGCATCAATCTGCTCGGCACGGTCGAAGCGCGCACGCTGAGCGTCGTGGCAAGCGAGACGGCCGGCAAGGTGAGCGAACTGACCGTCCGCGAAGGGATGGCGGTCAAGGAAGGGGCGGTGCTGGCTCGCCTGAGCACCGCCGCGCTCGAGCACGACCTGGCGGCGCGCGAGGCAGAACTGAAAGAAGCGCTGGCGCGCTCCCAGCTCGCGGAAACCAATCTGGCCCGGGCGCGTGAGCTGTTTGAAGCGCTGGTGATTTCCCGGCAGCAGCTCGACCAGGCCGTGACCGAGCACAACGCCGCCGGCGGTCGCGTCGAAAAGCTGGAAGCAGACATCGCCCGCATCCGGCACGACATCGAGCAGGCCACGATCCGCGCGCCTTTCAGCGGACGGATCGTGCAGAAGCGCACCGAAGTCGGCCAGTGGGTGAGTGAAGGCGGCCCGGTCGCCCAAATGCTCGCGCTCGACCCGCTCGACGTGACGGTGCCGGTCCCCGAGCGATTACTCCCGAACCTGCGCGTGGGCTCCCCGGCGCGCCTGCGCTTCGAGGCCGTCCCGGACCTGGAAATCAGCGGGCGCGTTTCCGCCATCGTCCCGGTCGGCCACCCGGACTCGCGCACCTATCCGGTCAAAGTCGAAATCCGCAACCCGCGCGGCCGCGTGGCCGTGGGCATGCTCGCTCAGGTCACGTTCACGGCGGGGGAAATCTACAGCGCGACGCTTGTTCCCAAAGACGCCGTAGTTTCGCGCGGCGCTGAGAAGTTCGTCTATCGCGTGCAGGGCGAAGGCAGCGCCGTCGAGCAGGTCGCGGTGCAGGTCGGTGAAGGCGTCCGCGACTGGATTGAGATTCAAGGGGGCATCCGCCCCGGCGACCGCGTTGTCACGCGCGGCAACGAACGGCTCTTTTCCGGCCAGCCCGTCCAGGCCCGGCCGATGGAGTATCCAAGACCATGAAGCTCGTCGAATCCTCCATCCGCTACCCGGTCTCCACCGCCGTGGGCGTGATCCTGCTGGTGATGTTCGGCGCCATCGCGCTTTTCCGCATCCCCGTCCAGCTCACCCCCACTGTTGAGGAGCCCGAAATCCTGATCCGGACGTTCTGGCCCGGCGCCAGCCCGCTCGAAATGGAGCGCGAGATCGTCATGGAGCAGGAGGAGCAGCTCAAGAGCGTCGAGGGCATGATCGAGATGTCCAGCCAGAGCTCGGAGAGCATGGGCAGCATTACGCTCACGTTCAAGGTGGGCGCGGACATGAACGCCGCTCTGCTCAAGGCCTCCAACCATCTCGAGCAGGTGCCTCGCTATCCGGATACCGCGGACAAGCCGCTGGTGCGCGCCGGAAGTCCCTTCGCCGACTTCGTCGCCTGGTTCGTGGTCCGGCCGCGCGATGACGGAGGTTTCGAGGGCGACGTCGGCCACCTCTACGATTTCGTGGACGACGTCATCAAGCCCCAGTTCGAGCGTGTTCCCGGCGTCAGCCAGGTCAACATCTTCGGCGGCCAGGAACGTGAAATGCGCGTCATCGTGGACCCGGGGCGGCTGGCGGCCCGCCAGGTGACCCTCTCCGAAATTGCCGCCGCCCTCGACCGCGAAAACCGGAACTACAGCGGCGGAGATTTCGACGAAGGCAAGCGAAGCTACGTCGTCCGCACGGTCGGGGAATACCGCACGCCCCAGGACGTCGAAGACGTCATCATCACGCGCCGCAACGGCGTCCCCGTTTACGTCCGCGACGTGGCGCGCGCCGAGCTGTCGTTCAAGAAGCCCCAGTCGCGCGGCTGGCAGAAGGGCGCCCCCACACTCGCCCTCCCCGTCACCAAAGAGCCCGGCGCCAACCTCCTCGAAGTCATGGCCGGCCTCCGCCAGACCATGGCCAACCTCAACGCCGGCGTGCTCGCCCAGCGCGGTTTGGAGCTGGTGCAGCCCTACGATTCCACCGAATACATCCACAAGGCCATCGGGCTGGTCCGCCAGAGCCTGGTCGTCGGCGGCATCCTGGCCATCATCGTTTTGCTTTTGTTCCTGCGCAGCGCCACGAGCACATTGATTATCGCCGTCGCTATTCCCATTTCCATCGTCGGAACGTTTCTGCTGATGTCCTGGTTTGATCGCACGCTCAACGTCATCAGCCTGGCGGGCATGGCCTTCGCGGTCGGCATGGTCGTGGACAACTCCATCGTCGTCCTCGAGAACATTTACCGGCACCGGCAGTTGGGGAAGCCGCGCTTCCAGGCCGCCTACGAGGGCGCGCGCGAGGTCTGGGGCGCCGTGCTGGCGAGCACGCTTACGACGATCGCCGTCTTCGTCCCCGTCGTCTTCATCCAGGAAGAAGCCGGCCAGCTCTTCCGAGATATCGCCCTGGCCCTCAGTTGCGCCGTGGGCCTCAGCCTGATCATCGCCATCACCGTGATTCCGAGCCTTTCGGCGCGCATCCTGCACGTCGCCGTGGACAACGGAAAAGCTGCCAAGGCCCCTCCCTTCAGCCTGCGGAATTTTCTCGGACTGCGATGGCTCGCGATGCAGGTCAATCGCCGCGTCCCGCAGATCGTTTACTGGATTTGCGGGACGGTCCCGCGCCGCGTCGTCGTCGTTCTGGCCTTGACGCTGACGCCGCTCCTGCTCGCCTACTGGATGATGCCCAAGACTGAATATCTCCCCACCGGCAACCGAAACATGGTGATCGGAGTCCTTCTCCCGCCTCCGGGCTACAACCTGGAGGAAGTGGACCGAATCCGGATGGAGATCGAGCCGGAGTTGCGCCCGCTGTGGGAAAGCCAGCCCGGCTCCCCCGAAGCCCTGGCGCAGCCCGCCGGCGGCATCGAACATTTCTTTTTCGTCGGCCGCGGGATTCAGATGTTCATGGGCGCCACGGCGCGCGACCCGGAACGCGTCCGCGAGCTGATCCCTGTCTTCCGCAAGGCCTTTCAGAAGATTCCCGGCTCGATCGGCGTGGTCAATCAGGCCAGTCTGTTTCAGCGGGGCCTCGGCCAGGGACGCAACATCCGCGTGGACATTACGGGGCCGGACCTCGATCGCCTCATCGCGCTCGGCGGAGAGGTCTTCGCCCAGGTCATGGAGAAGATTCCCGACGCCCAGGCGCGTCCCATTCCCAGCCTCGACCTCGGCAATCCGGAAGTCCAGGTGATTCCGCATCGCCGCCGCGCCGCGGACCTGGAAGTTTCCAATCGCGAGCTCGGTTTCGCCGTCAACGCGCTGGTGGACGGCGTGAAGGTGAGCGATTACCACTACGAAGGCCGCAAGCTCGATCTCACGCTGCGCGGAGAAGAAGCCTACGCCAGCCGAACGCACGAAATCGAGCGCATTCCCATCGCCACGGCCAACGGACAACTCGTGCCGCTCGGTTCGGTGGCCGACGTCGTTCTCTCCAGCGGGCCCACGCAGATCAACCGCATCGAGCGCCAGCGCGCCATTTCGATTGACGTGAACCCGCCGGAAACGATGGCCCTGGAAGCCGCCATGGACACCATCGAAAATGAGATCCTGGCGCCCATGCGCCAGCGCGGCGACTTGAGCCCGCCCTACGACGCCTCCATGCACGGCGCCGCCGACAAGCTCACGCAGACGGCACTCGCCTTCAAATGGAACATCCTTCTCGCGCTCGCCATCACCTACCTGCTCATGGCGGCGCTGTTCGAGAGCTTCCTCCACCCGCTCGTCATCATGCTCAGCGTGCCGGTGGCGGGCCTCGGCGGCTTCATGGGCCTCGCCGCCGTCAACAAATTCCTGAGCTATCAGGCTCTCGACGTCCTGACGATGCTCGGCTTCATCATCCTGATCGGCACCGTGGTCAACAACGCCATCCTGATCGTCCACCAGTCGCTCAATTACATGCGCCAGGAGAAACCCCTGGAGGCGCGTGACGCCATCCGCGAGGCGGTCTCCGATCGCATCCGCCCCATCTTCATGAGCGTGACGACCAGCGTCTTCGGGATGCTGCCGCTCGTGCTCCTGGCGGGCGCGGGCTCGGAACTTTACCGCGGGTTGGGCAGCGTGGTGGTGGGCGGGCTGGTCCTCTCCACCCTCTTCACCCTCTTCCTGGTTCCGGCCATGTTCAGCCTGAGCCATGACTTCGTGGAAGGGCTCACGGCCCGGCTGCGCGCGCTCCTTCACCGTCCCGAAGCGGCCACCGATTAGGCGGGTTCTGGAATCTCAAATCTCAAATGCCGGACTTGGCCTGCGAAGTTGACTACCCGCGCCCCCAGCGGCCTGCCCGCTGCCTTGACTTCCCCGCGACCGCGGGGATAGCCTTCTGAATATGCTGCCGGCGGGCGCGCCCCGCGCGCAAAATCCCGGAGAAGAACTTCTCGCGTACTATTCCGACCTTTTGCGGCGGCTCGGCCCGCAGCGATGGTGGCCGGCGCGCACGCGTCTGGAAGTCATTCTCGGCGCCATCCTCACGCAGAACACTTCGTGGCGAAACGCCGCGCTCGCCATCCGCGGCCTCCGCCGCGCCGGGTTGTTGAATCTCCGGAAGCTGCGGCGGGCCCGCGAACCTGAAATCGCCGCGGCCGTCCGTTCGGCGGGATTTTTCCGCCAGAAAGCGGCGGCCATCCGCGCCTTCCTCGACTGGCTCGACCGCGCCCATGGCGGCTCGCTCGCGCGCTGCTTCGCCGCTCCCCACGCCGAACTGCGCGAGCAGCTTCTCAACCTGCGCGGCCTCGGGCCCGAGACGGTGGACTGCATCCTTCTTTACGCCGGCCGCCGGCCCTTCTTCGTCGCCGACGCCTACGCGCGGCGCGTCCTGGCTCGTCACGGCTGGCTTGAGGAAAACGCCGGCTACCGCGAAGGGCAGGAGTTCTTCCACCGGCACTTGCCGCGCGACCCCGCGCTGTTCAACGAATTCCACGCGCTGCTGGTCGAGACCGGCAAGCGCTGGTGCCGGAAACGCGCGCCGGACTGCGCCGCGTGCCCGCTCGGCCCCTACCTCGAGCGCCGCGAGGTGACGCGCGTGGCGTGGCCGCAGCCCGTCGCCGAATCGCACCCGGCCTGAGAACCTGACGATGGATTCGCCATCCCCGAAACCGCGCCGCCTCTGGCTGATCTTTCTCCTCGTCCTCGTCCCCGTCCTCTTCCTGCTCGGCTGGAGCCAGGCGTCGCTCAACCTTTCTTTTCTTCAGCCCGGCAGCCCGAGCGAGATGGTCGTCCTCCTCGCGGTCTCGACCTTCATCTTCCTTTCCTTCGTCATCTTCCTGCTGATCCTGCTGCGCATTCTCCTGAAACTCTATGTCGAGCGGCGCCAGCAGAAGCTCGGCGCGCATTTCAAAACCAAACTCGTCGCGGCGTTTCTGGGCCTTTCGCTCGTCCCCGTCTTCTTCCTCTTTATTTTTTCCTACGGGCTGCTGAACCGCAGCATTGACAAGTGGTTCGGGATTCCGTTCGACGCGGTGCGCCGCGACGCCATGGAAATCTTCCGGCAGGTGGACCGCCTGGTTGACGAGCACGCCGTCCACCACGCCCAGCACCTGGCCGACAGCGCGGAGCTTCGCCAGCATCTCGCCGCGGGCCGTCGCGGGGAACTCGAGCGCGCGCTCGGAGCCCAGCTCCGGCGTCAGGAACTGAGTTCCATCTACTGCTTCGACCTCGAAGGACGGCTCGTCGCCTCGACCGGCGCGGCCACGCCGGGTCCCGAGGACGTTCTCAAACTCTTTCCCGCGCTGCGCAGGGCCGCCGTCTCGCCCGAGGGCGTTCCCGCCCGCTGGCGGTCCGAAGAATACGAAGTGGCGCTGGCCGCGGCGCCCGTCTTTTCGCTCGAGGGCGCGCCCCTCGGCGCCGTGGTCTCCGCCGTGCGCGTCCCCGCCGACGTTCGTGCCATGGCGGAAAACATCCAGCGCGAGGCGCAGAAGTACGACGAGCTGAGCCGCCAGCGCAAGGCCGTCAAAGTCAACTACCTCGCGATGCTCTGGCTGCTCACCCTGCTCATCCTCTTCGTCGCCGCCTGGTTCGCCATGTTCCTCTCCAAGCAGGTCACCGTGCCGATTCAGGCGCTCGCGCAGGCGACGCACGAGGTCTCAAAGGGCAACCTCGCCCACCGCGTCGAGGCCCGTTCCGACGACGAACTGGGAACGCTCATCCAATCCTTCAACGAGATGACCCGGCAACTCCAGGAAAACCGCCAGGCGCTCGAGCAGGCCGCGCTCGACCTCCAGCGCGCCAACCGCGACCTCGAAGAACGCACGCGCACGCTCGAAGCGATTCTCGAAAACGTCGCCACCGGCGTCATCTCCTTCGACCCCCAGGGACGCATCACGCAGGTGAACTCCACCGTCGAGCGCATGATGGGACGCCCCGAAGTCCGCAACGCGCGCACCGTGGAAGACCTTTTCAAGCCCGAGGACGCGAGGGAAATCGCGCGCCTCTTCCGCCGCGCGGCGCGCCAGGGCGTCGTGACGCGCCAGATGGAGCTCGACCTCGGCGGGCGCCAGGCCACCGTCGCTCTGACGCTTTCCTCCATCCGCGGCCGGCACGAAACGCTCGGCTCGGTCCTGGTGATTGACGACCTGACGGAACTGCTTCGCGCCCAGCGCGCCGCCGCCTGGCAGGAAGTGGCGCAGCGCATCGCGCACGAAATCAAGAACCCGCTCACGCCGATCCAGCTCTCCACCGAGCGCATCCGCCGGCTCATCGAGCGCGACGAGGCCGCGCGCACGCTCTCTCCCGAACTGGTCACGGCGGTCGCCGACAGCGTCTCGCTCATCGGCCGCGAAGTCGCGACGCTCAAGACCCTCGTGGACGAGTTTTCGGATTTCGCGCGCTTCCCCGCCTCGCGCCCGCGCCCGTCGGACCTGAACGACATCGTTTCGAACGCCCTCGAGGTCTTCGACGGCCGGCTGGACGGCATCCGCGTGCACACCGAACTCGCGCCCGGCCTGCCGCCCGTCGCCGCCGACCCCGACCAGATGAAGCGCGCCGTCGTCAATCTCATTGACAACGCCGCCGAGGCGCTGGAGCGCGCCCCGTCGCGCGAAATCTGGGTGCGGACGGCGCTCGACGACGACCGCGACGTCGTCGAACTCGTCGTCGCCGACAGCGGCCCGGGCATCTCCCCCGAAGCCAAAGAGCACCTCTTCCTGCCTTTCTATTCCACCAAGCGGCGCGGCACGGGCCTCGGCCTCGCCATCGTCAGCCGCATCGTCAGCGAACACCACGGCACGATCCGCGTCGAAGAAAACGTTCCGGCCGGAACGAAGTTCGTCATCGAATTGCCCGTCGAGCGCGTCGCCAGCCTCGGCGCGCAAGCCTGATGGAGCAGCACGGTCATCCTGACCGTGCCGAGTTGCACGGGCAAGATGCGCGTGGTCCCTCGGCGTCCGAGGTGCCGGGCCGGTGCGCTGCGTCCGCGGCCTTCATTCGCCTTGCCCCGTCGTTCCCGGTAGTCCATAATTCAGAATTCATAATTCAGAATCTTATGCCGCGTCCCTCGGTCCTGGTTGTCGATGACGAAGCGGGCATCCGCCAGTCGCTCGCGGCGGTGCTGCGCGACGAAGGCTTTCGGGCGGAAGCCGTCGAAAGCGGCGAAGCCTGTCTGGCGCGGCTGGCGGAAGAGAAATTCGACCTCGTTTTGCTCGACGTGTGGCTGCCCGGGATCGACGGCCTCGAGACATTGGAACGCATCCAGGCACTCGAGGCGCCGCCCGTCGTGGTGATGATTTCCGGCCACGGGACCATCGAGACCGCCGTGCGCGCCACCAAGCTCGGCGCCTTCGACTTCATCGAGAAACCGCTCTCCATCGAAAAGACGATCCTGACGCTGCGCCACGCGCACGAGCAGTTGCTGCTGCGCGAGCAGAACCGGCAGTTGCGCGAGGAATTGCACGGGCAGTACCGCATCATCGGCGAAAGCGTGCCGATGAAGGCGCTGCGGCAGCAAATCGCGCTCACCGCGCCCACCAGCGGTCGCGTCCTCATTTACGGCGAAAGCGGCACGGGCAAGGAACTCGTCGCGCACGCCCTCCACCTGATGAGCCCGCGCGCCAACCAACCCTTCGTCGAGGTCAATTGCGCCGCCATTCCCGAAGAGCTCATCGAAAGCGAACTCTTCGGGCACGTGAAGGGATCCTTCACCGGCGCGCACGAAGACAAGACGGGAAAGTTCGAGCAGGCCGACGGCGGCACGCTCTTCCTCGACGAAGTCGGCGACATGAGCCTGCGCACGCAGTCGAAAGTGCTGCGCGTCATCGAAGAGCAGCGCTTCACGCCCGTCGGCTCCGGCCAGACGCTCAGCGTGGACGTGCGCGTCCTCGCCGCGACGAACAAGCACCTCGAGGAGGAAATCGAAAGGGGCAACTTCCGCGAAGACCTCTTCTACCGCTTGAACGTGATTCCCTTCTACGTCCCGCCGCTGCGCGACCACCCGGAAGACCTGCCCGACCTGGCGAATTATTTCCTCGCCGAATACGCGCGCCAGTACGGCCGTCGTCCCAAACACTTCACCGAATCGGCGCTCGAAACGCTCCGCCGCTGCCGCTGGCCGGGAAATGTCCGGGAGCTGAAAAACCTCGTCGAGCGGCTGGTCATCATGGTGCCGGGCGAGCGGATCGAACGGCGCCACCTGCCGGCTTCCGTGCTCAGCGAATCGCCGCGGGCGACGCCGCGCCGCGCCGCCGGTTCGCGCGCCGCGGCTACCGGCGGTTTCTCCAGCCTCCACGAAGCGCGCTCGGCCTACGAACGCGATTACATCCTCCGCAAGCTTGCCGAAAATCAGGGCAACGTCAGCCGCACGGCGGAAATCCTGGGCCTCGAGCGCAGCCACCTCTACCGCAAGATGAAATCGCTCGGCATCGCCGCGGGCGAGTAGGCCGCGCAGGATCGCGGCATCGAGAAATTGCCTCTCGACTCAGCGTTGTGATGCGATAGCCTATGTCCATACGCTATAGACCGAAGGAGTTCTGCGTGTGAAGTGTCCCCCAGTTCCGCGACGGCAATTCCCTTTTATTCCGGAACGGGGGTCGCGAATGATTTGCGCGCAAGTTGCCACGAAGAGGGCAAAATGGCAACGGGGCGTTTTCTCTATATATTATAACGATAGTCACGTACACAATAATAACGACAGAGTACATCTATTAAATGATTGAAAATACGTTCGAAGGGGCCTTTCGGCAGGAAAGTTTGCGGGGGGCTTCTATCCGACCCGGTAGTCCAGTTCGCCCACCCTTTCCAGGTTGTCGCGCCAGTTCGGCTCGACTTTCACAAAGAGCTGGAGAAACACTTTCGGCGGGAACAGCTTCTCAAGATCCTTCCGGGCCTCGGTCCCGATCTGCTTGAGGCGCGCGCCGCCCGCGCCCAGCACGATGGGCCGCTGCGATTCCTTCTCCACCACGATGCGTGCGTGAATGCGCGTCAGCGTCGGGCTCTCTTCAAACTTCTCCACCACCACCGCCGTCGTGTACGGAAGTTCCTGCCGCGTCTGGGCGATCAGTTTCTCTCGCACGATTTCGCCGGCGAGAAAGCGCTCCGGCTGGTCGGTGTACTGGTCGTCGGGAAAATACGCCGGCCCCTCCGGCAGAAGCCGGACCACGGCCTGGCTCAACTCCTCCAGTCCCTCACCGCGCAGCGCCGAGACGGGAATGATTTCCTCAAATTCGTGCAGCTTCGAGTAGCGTTCCATCAGCGGCAGCAGCGACGGCTTCCTGATGGCGTCAATTTTGTTGAGCGCCAGGATGGTGCGCGCCGCGTACTCCTTCACCAGCGAGACCGCGAACTCGTCGCCCTTGCCGAACTTTTGGGACGCGTCCACGATGAGCACCGTCACATCCCGCTCTTCCAGCGCCTGCCGCACGAACCGCATCATCTGCTCGTTCAAACGCGAAAGCGGCCGGTGGATGCCGGGCGTATCCATCAGGATGATCTGCGCCTCGGGCCGGTGGACGATGCCGAGGATGCGGTTGCGAGTGGTCTGCGGAACGGGCGTGACGATCGAGACGCGCTGGCCGACCAGCGCGTTGACGAGCGTGCTCTTGCCGGCGTTCGGGCGGCCCACCACCGCCACGAACCCGGACTTGAAGGAAGCGGTTTCCTCAGGCATGAGCGGGCGCAGACGGTGCGGGCTGGGACGCGAGGCGCAGGCGCACCTTCAGCACCGTGCGCGGGTTCGCGTCGAGGACTTCAAAAACCATCCCGTTGAGCTCCACTTTCTCGCCCGGCTGGGGAACGTGTCCGAGCCGCGAGAGGATAAATCCCGAGACGGTCGAGAAGTCGCGCCCTTCGACGCGCACGTGAAGCTGTGTCGAGAGGTGCGCGAGTTCCGTGTTGCCGGCGACGACATAGGTGTCCGGTGAGACCTTGACGATGTCCCCGGCGTGCGGCTCCCACTCGTCGCGAATCTCGCCCACAAGTTCCTCAACGAGGTCTTCGACCGTCACCAGTCCCGCGACGCTGCCATATTCGTCGATGACGATGGCCATCTGCGTTGTCGTCTGCTGGAGTTCCTTCAGCAGTTCGCGGATGCGCTTCGTCTCCGGCACGAACGTGACGGGGCGCACGAGCGAACGCAACGACGCGCGCTCCTGCTCTTCCGGCGACAGGCCCATCAGATCGCGGGCGTTGACGATGCCCTGGATCTGGTCGAGCTGCCCGGCGTAAACCGGATAGCGCGTGAAGCGCTTTTCGCGGATGAGGCGGCGCAACTGGTCGAGCGGCGCGTCCACGTCGAGCGCGGCCATTTCCGGCCGCGGCGTCATCACCTCGCGGACGACTTTCGTGCCGAACACCATGACGGACCGGAGCGCCTCACTCTGCGCGCTCTCGATCAGGCCCTCGCGTTCACTCGCTTCCAGAAATTCCGCGAGGCTCAGTTGCGGTTTCGGCGCGGCCTCTTCCTCGGGCGGTTCGAGCAGCCGGCGGACGCCGGCGGAAATCAGGATGGGAAAAGTCATGGGCAGCGCGACGAAAACCGCCGTGCGCAGAACGGGCATCCAGCGCGCCAGCACCACTTCCGGCTTGGGCCCGCGCGCCACCAGCAGAAACGGAATCAACTGGTCGAAGAGCGCGACGGCAATCAGGGCGAGCAGCGTCGAGGTCCCGATGTTGTTCCACAGATGGTCGGGCCAGTGGAGCGTCAGCAGGCCCATCACACCCACGGCGAAAAGCGCCATCGTCGCGCCGTGCAGCGTCGAAATGGAAACGCCCACGCGCTCGCGGTCCGCCTGGAACCTTCCGGGCCGCGCGGGAAACAGGTGCAGCGCCGCGACGGGCGTGAGCCGGCGCATCAGCAGGCGGAGATACGCGGCGACCGTTCCCGCCACGAGCAGGAACGCCAGCGCCGCAATCCACACCAGAGTGAAAACGAAGTTCATCGCCGGTCAGCCTTTTCGCGAGCCGCCTTGCCGGAAATCCCGAGCCGCTTGCGAAGAGCGAGTTCGAGCGCCGTCATCTCTCCCTCGTCGGTCTCATGATCGTAGCCGAGCAGGTGCAGCGCTCCATGAAGGAGGAGCCCTTCGATTTCGCGGCGCGTCGAATGACCCGCCTCGCGAGCGTTGCGGCGCGCCGTCTCAGCGGAAACCACGATATCGCCGAGAAATTTTCGAAACTCCTTCTCGCCGGCCCCCGCCCGCGCGGCCTTCCACGGAAACGAAAGCACGTCGGTCGGCCGGGCCTTGCCGCGGTACGCGGCGTTGAGCCGGGCCATCTCCGCGTCGTCCACGAAGCAGACGTTCCACTCTCCGCGGCGCGGCAGCACGCGCGCCAGACGCCGGGAGAAATTCCGGATCGCCCGCAGGTCAAGCGCAACCTTCTTCTGCCGGTTCAGGATCACGCTCGATTGTCCCCGCCTCTGCGGGGGCGGCGAAGGACGCGCCTCACCGTTCAGGGAGTCTTCTTGCCGTTTTCCGCGGCTCGCGCCTGTTCGAACTCTTCATAGGCGCGGATAATCCGCTGCACCAGGCTGTGACGCACCACGTCGCGCTCGGTGAAGTACACGAAGCTGATGCCGGCAACGTTGCGCACCACCTCGACCGCCTCCACCAGTCCCGAGCGGCGCCCGTTCGGCAGGTCGATCTGCGTCACGTCGCCCGTGATGACGGCCTTGGAATTGAACCCCAGGCGCGTCAGGAACATTTTCATCTGCTCGCTCGTGGTGTTCTGAGCTTCGTCGAGGATCACGAACGCGTCGTTGAGCGTGCGGCCGCGCATGAAGGCGATGGGCGCGATCTCGATGACGTTCTTCTCGAGGTAGCGCTCCACGCGCTCCGGGTCGAGCACGTCGTAGAGCGCGTCGAGCAGCGGCCGAAGATACGGGTTCACTTTTTCCTGCAACGTTCCCGGCAGATATCCCAGCCGCTCGCCGGCTTCCACGGCGGGGCGCGCCAGGATGATGCGGCTTACTTCCTTGGTCAGCAGCGCGTCCACGGCCATCGCCACGGCCAGATAGGTCTTCCCCGTCCCCGAAGGCCCGATGCCGAAGACCATGTCGTGCTTTTCGATCGCGTCCACGTAGCGGCGCTGGTTGAGGCTTTTCGGCGAAACGGTTTTCTTTCCGAGCACGCGCGGCCGGCCGGCTTCCGCCAGACCCTTCAGCGTCGAGTCCGGGTCTTCGCCCAGAATGCGCAGGAAGGCCTGCACCTCGGCGTTGTCGAAGCGCGAGCCGCGCTCGACGAGCTCGGTGTACTCCTCCACCACTCGCCGCGCGCGCTCGACGTTCGCCTCCGGCCCCTCGATTTCCAGCGTCGAATCCGAAAGTTCGGTCGAGACCGCGAGGGACTTTTCCAGGAGCTTCAAGTTCTCGTCAAACGTTCCGAAGAGCTGCTCGACACCTTTGCCCAGCTTGACGCTGCTTCTCATATCCGCCGAAACGGTCGGCAACCTCCAGGTCACACCTCACTGGCCGAAAACCGCACAGACTTTGAGAAAGGATTCCGGATGACGGAGAGGTGGTGCCCGATCATCTACCTGACCCTGACTATAACCGCAGCGCGGGCGGAAGTCAAGCGCAGGGGCATTTGGCGCGGCTTCCGCACGGGTCGCGCGTTCCCGCGCCTACTCCAGCAATCGGTAACTCACGAAAGCAAAGTATTTTCCGTCCGGCGACCACGAGGGCACGTTGAGGGTTCCCTGCCCTCCGAAAAGGCGCGCCAGAACGCGGGGCTCGCCCCCCGCGAGCGGCATGAGGCGCAGCATGACGTCCTTGTTCGGCGGATGTCCCCGGACGTCCTTCTCGTAGGAGAGAAACACCAGCCACTTGCCGTCGGGCGAGGGGTGCGGGAACCAGTCCTGATATTCGTCGAAGGTGACCTGCTCCTGCCCGCTGCCGTCGGGACGCATACGCCAGATCTGCATTTGTCCCGTGCGCTCAGAATTGAAGTAGATCCATTTTCCGTCGGCGGTGTAGTCGGGCCCGTCGTCGAGCCCGGGCGCCTCGGTCAGACGTTTCTCCTCGCCGCCTTCGACAGGAATCGAGTAAATGTCGTAGTTCCCCCCGCGCTCCGCAACATAGGCGAGCGTCTTGCCGTCGGGTGACCAGCCGTGCCAGTAGGCCGGGCCCTGAGGCACGGCCAGGCGCGGCTCGCCGCCCGTCGCGGGCATGACGTAAACCAGCGACTGTCCCGCAGGCGAATGACTGAGCGCAATAAGTTTTCCATCGGGCGAAAATCCGTGGTCGTTGTTGCAGCGGATGGCAGTGCCCGTTTCGAGTAATTTCGCAATGCCGCCCGCCACCGGAACCGTGAAGACCCGTCCCGCGCTGTTGAAGAGCAAGTGCTGTCCGTCGCGCGACCAGTTCGGGGCTTCAAAATGTTCGCGCGCGCGATAGACGACGCGCCGCTCCTTGCCGTCGGCGGAGATGATTTCGAGACTGCTTTCGACCGTGGGTCTCGCGAACTTCGGCGGCGGCGCCCCTTCGATGCGAACGTTCCAGAAGAGCGCCGTTTCGAGTTCCTTGACGTCGTGCGAGCACACGGCGAGGCCGACGTAAACGGGGTCGCCGAGCGCGAGTTTGACGGGAGCTTCTCTGCTCTCGGGCTCGCCGCTTTTTGAGACCGCGAAGCTGAATTCGTCGCCGCGACGCTCGAGCGAAAGCCGCAGCGGCATCGAAACCGGCGAGCGCACCTCTTCCGTGATGGCGCCCTTGGCCCGTCGAAACTGCATCGTCGTCAGCCCGTCGGCGTGAACGACGACGGAGACGTACGGCGAGTCCGCGTCCAGAGTCTGCCGCACCACCCATCCCGCTTTGCGGTGCGCCTGCGTGCCGGTGCCGAGCAATTGCACGTTGGCGCTGAGCCGCAGGTCGCCGGACATGCGCCGCCACACGAAATGGAAGGCGTCCTCGCGGTCCCACATGTTGTGCCCGCCTCCCACCACGCGATACTCGCCGACCGAAGCATCGAACTTCGCCGAGCCGGCGCGCGGCGTGACGCCGACGTCGACGGCTGCTTCGAAGTCTCCCACGGCTTCAGCCGCGGAAACGCCGGGCACGAAGAGCGTCAAGGCAAAAAACGCAGTCACCAGCCTTGCGGAGCGCAGCGTCTCAGGCTCAATGGCGGGCAGGATCGGTCGCATGTGAACTCTCCTTTCGATTGCTGCGAACGTAAACCACATCTGGGCGCGCGTCAACCGGAGGTCGCGCGGTCCCATCGTGCCAGCAAGATTCCCGTTCAATTCGCGCTCGGAATGGATTATGATTCCACCCCTTCAGCCGATTGCTCCGCGTGGGGAATCGCGGCGCTATTCGGCCTTCGGGACTCGCCGGTCTTTTCCCGGCCCGTCACCAACATGGCAGAAACCGCCTCCCCATCAACACCTCCCGAGCAGGAGTTGCGCCGCGACGTGACGGTGTGGGGCTCCTACATGTGGGGCTTCGCCGACGTCGGCGCGGACACGTTCGTGGCACTGGGTGTGGTGTTTGCCATCACTGCGGGCGCGGCGCCGCTGGCCTTCACGCTGGCCGGCATCGCCTACATCCTTCTCGGCCTCGCGTACACGGAGCTGGCTTCGGCCTATCCGGTGGCGGGCGGCGGGCAGTACTACGCGATGCGAGGGCTGGGAGATTTCTTCGGACTCATCTCCGGCTCGGCGCTGGTGCTCGACTACACGCTGTGCGTCGCCCTGTTCGCCTATTTCTGCTCGACTTACATGAACCACTTCTTCCCCTCCATCACCGCCTGGACCACTTCGCTCGGTCCGTTTCATGAGGTTCACGTCGGCCTGATGGTCCAGACGCTCTGCGTGATCGGCCTGCTCGTCTGGCTGAATATTCGCGGCATGCGCGAGGCGAGTTTGCTGAACGAAGTGATCGGCGTCGGTGTCATCGTCACGGAAATGGCCATCATCATCCTCGGCTTCCTGTTCGCCTGGCATCCGGAAATGGTTTCCGAGCAGTGGACGGCCGCGTGGGCCACGATGGATTCGAAGACGTTTCTTTACGGCGCGTCGCTGGCCATCATCTCGTTCGTCGGGCTCGAATCCATCTCGCAGGCCGCGCAGGAAACACGGCGGCCCGCCACGATTGTTCCGCGCACTTCGATCGGGCTGGTCTTCACGGTGTTTCTTTTCGCCGTCTTCCTTTCCATCCTGACGCTCGGCGTGGTGCGCGCGGAGGTCTTTGAGGATTCCGCGAACGTGGGGAAGTCCGTCGCCATCGTCGCCAGCCACCTGCCGTGGTTCGGTCCGCTGGCGGAGAGCGCCACGGCGATCCTGGCGGCGTTCGCGCTGCTCATTTCGGCGAACTCGGCCATCATGAGCGTTTCGCGGCTCACGTTCTCGATGAGCCGCTTCGACGCCATCAGCAACTGGTTCGAGAAGGTGGACCCGGTCCGCCGCACGCCGGTGCGCACCATCGTCGTCTTCTCCTCGATCGGAGCGGTCCAGGTCGTGGTCGCCTCGCTGACCGCGGACGCCATCGAAACGATGGCCAACGTGTACGCCTTCGGCGCGACGCTCGGCTACACGCTCATCATGATTTCGCTGATTCGCCTCCGCTTCGTGGACCCGTACACGCCCCGTCCCTACCGGATGCCCCTGAACATCTCCATCGAAACTCGACGAGGTAAAATCCATTTCCCCGTGCTCGGCGTCATCGGCTTCTTCGCCATCACGGGCATCCTCGTCGCGGTGCTCTACACTCACGACATCGCGCGGGCCGCGGGCCCGCTCTGGGTCTTTTTCTGCTTCCTCTATTACGCCTGGTATCGCCGCCGGCGGGGGCTGCCGGTTTTCCACAGTGTGCCGCGCGACTGGGAGGGCGAGCAGCAGAAGGTGCTCGCCTCCGCCGAGGAGTTTGATTTGCTCGAACAGTACAAGGTGGCGCTGGCGGGACGCGACCGCCCGCCGCTGAGACCGGACGCCGCGATCCGCTGACGCGTTCCTTCGGGGGGCATCACGCGGCCCGCCTCAGCGCTCTGATATAATCGGCGGTTTGCGGTCGCCGGAACGGAGGCATCCGAAGCGCGATCCCCTCCGCGACGCCGCTTGACGCTTGAGATCGAACGGGAGCGGTTCTTGTATCTCGCAATCCAGCAGCGCGTGCGCGAAAGGCTGACGCAGGAAATCTCCGAAGCCTTCGGGCTCGCGGTGGAAACGCCGACGCTCGATACGCCGCCCGCGCCCGAACTCGGCGACCTTTCGACGGCGGCGTGCTTCGAACTCGCCAAGCAGCTTCGCCGTCCGCCCCGGAAAATCGCCGAGGAACTCGCCGCGCGCCTGCTGCCCATCGAAGGCGTGGAGCGCGTCAGCGTAGCCGGCGGCGGATACATCAACTTTCATTTCGACCGCGCGGATTTTGCCTCCGCACTTTTCCGACTGCGGACTTCCCCGCCCGCGCCATCCCCGCGCGAAGGCAAAGTCCTCGTCGAACACACGAGCATTAATCCCAACAAGGCGGCGCACATCGGGCACCTGCGCAACGCGGTCCTCGGCGATACGTTCGTGCGATTGCTCCGCTACCGCGGGTATATGGTCGAGGTCGAAAACTACATCGACAACACCGGCGTGCAGGTTGCCGATGTCGTGGTGGGATTTCAACACCTCGAAAAGAAGACCGCCGCCGACGTCCGCGCGCTCATCGCCGACCCCGCCGTGCGCTTCGACTACTTCTGCTGGGACCTCTACGCGCGCGTCTTCCAGCATTACGAGGAAGACAAGTCTTCTCTCGCCTGGCGCGCCGAAACGCTGAAGGCCATCGAGGAGGGCGAGGGCGAAGCGGCCGCGATCGCCGAGGCTGTTTCCACGGCCATCAGCCGGCGCCACCTCGAGACCATGGATCGCCTCAACGTGCGCTACCAGCTGTTGGCGCAGGAGAGCGAGATCCTTCGGCTCAACTTCTGGTCTCACGCCTTCAAGCTGCTCAAAGAGACCGGCGCCATTCGCTTCGAAGAATCGGGCAAGAACCAGGGCTGCTGGGTGATGAGTCTGGACGAGGACGCGCAGGGCGAAACTGAAAAAGAATCGGGCGGCGAAGACGTCAAGATCATCGTGCGCTCGAACGGCACCGTGACATACGTCGGCAAGGACATCGCCTATCACCTGTGGAAGTTCGGATTGCTGGGAAAGGATTTCGGCTATCAGCCCTTCCACCGCTATCCCGACGGTAGCATCGTGTGGCGTACGGCGTCGGAAAGCGCGCCGGACGCGCCCGCGTTCGGCGGCGCCACGGAAGCTTACGCGGTCATCGACACGCGCCAGTCGTATCTCCAGAACGTGGTGGCCGCGGCGTTCCGGCTCCTGGGCTTTCGCGAGCAGGCGGCGCGGCTGCACCACTTCGCCTACGAAGTCGTGGGGCTTTCACCCGCCTGCGCCGAAGAGATGGGCCTTTCACTGAGCGAGGAGGAGCGCGGGCGCACCTATATCGAAGTCTCCGGGCGCAAGGGACTGGGCATCAAGGCCGACGACCTTGTGACCCGGCTGATCGAGCGCGCGCTGGCCGAAGTGGCGTCGCGCGAAATGACGCCCGACCCGGCCGAGCAGCGCGCCTGCGCGCAGATGATCGCCGTCGCCGCGCTCCGCTACTTCATGCTCAAATTTTCCCGCCGCATCATCATCGCCTTCGATTTCAAGGAAGCGCTGGCCTTCGAGGGCGAGACCGGGCCGTACCTGCAATACACGGTCGTCCGCGCCCGCAACATCTTTCGCCGCTATCGCGAACTCGATCCCGACTTTCTCCCCGAACGGCTGGGAGAGAAGATGAGCGCGGAGGCGCTGCGCGAGTTCTTCGCCGAGGAGTATGGCCCGGTGTTCTGGGCGATGACCCTCGCCGCCGCGCAACTCGAAGCGGCCGCCGACCAGGCCGTCACCACGACCGAACCTTCCGTCGTCGCCAAGTACGCCTTCCGCCTCGCGCAGGCGTTTAACAATTTCTATCACCATCACCACATCCTCGCGGAGCCGGACGCAGCGCGGCAAAAATTCCTGCTATTCCTCGTGGTTCTGGTGGAAGCAACGCTGTGCCGAACGCTCGATCTGCTCGGCATCGAAATCCCGGAAAAGATGTAAGGGGAGCGTGGAGTCAGCCCAGCAGGGCTTTGCGCGCGGCGTGTTCCTGCGTGTGATGGACAAGGGCGAGCAGCGTGTCGCCCGGCTCGAGCAGCGTGGCGAGAGTCGGCGAGAGGAGTTCGCCGTTGCGCACCACGCCGATGAGCAAACACTGCGTCGGGAGCGCCACCCTGCCGGCGGCCTGGCCCACGACGGGCGAGCCTTTGCTCAATCGGAATTCGAAGATGCTGGCGCCGCACGACCCCAGGCTCGCCACCGTGCGGAGAGACGTGGTGGGAAGTTCCGTCTCGATCAGGTTCGTCATGATGGCCGTCGAGCTCACCGTCGTGTCCACGCCCAAACGGCGCATCACCATTTCGTTTTTCGGGTTTTTCACCCGCGCGATCGTCTTGGGAATTCCAAAGTGGTACTTGGCCATCTGGCAGGCGATGAGGTTGTCCTGGTCGTGGTTGGTGACGGCGCAGACGAGGTTGGCGCGGCTGGCGCCGGCGCGATCGAGCACCGCCGTCGTCGAGCCGTCACCGAACAGCACAGGGCAGTCAATCTGCTGGGAAACGAGTTCGAACTTGACCGGGTCGTGTTCGATGATGGTCACTTCGTGGCCGTTCTTCAGCAGGGCGCGCGCCAGGTAATAGCCCACCAGACCGCCGCCCACGATGATGACGTAGAAGCTCCCGTCCTGCGCTTCCAGCGGCCGCACCGGCACCCGCGCCGCGACCGCCGGGGCGGAGGCTTCGGTACCGGCCACGGGAGTTCCCGTCAGCCGCCGGGCCAGCAGGTCCGCCCCCGCCACCGTCACGGCCAGCGTTTCGATCCCCGCTTCGTGGAAACTCGCTTCGCGCTGCGGGTCGTACACCACGGCGACGACTTTGGGAATATTGAAGACCACGCGCGCGATCTGCGCGATCATCAGGTTGGTGTTTTCATCGCGCGTCAGGGCCATCATCAGGTCGGCCGAGTCCGCGCCCGCCTCGCGCAGCAGGTCCACGTCAATCGCGTTGCCGACGAAGAAGCGGACGTTCCTCGGAAAGTCCGGCCGGTCGAGAATCGCCCGTTCCTTGTCGATGACGACCAGTTCGTTGGAGTCCGTGTCGATCCGTTTGACGAACTGCGAGCCCAGCCGCCCGTACCCGATGACAATAATCTTCATAAGTTCCGTTGGTCCCGCGTCCCGGCCGCCGCACGAGGGGTTCGTCTCTCACACGGCCCCGGCGACGTAACATTCAATCATAATCCCCTGGGGGTTGGGGAACAATCCGCACTCCTCGTCAGGGACGGAGGGAAGCGTCGGAGGGGCCTCTTCTAAGCGGCCGCCGGATGTTTGTCCACGATCACTTCGAAGTTCGCGTTGCGCAACAGGGTCTCGGTCGTCCGCCCCAGCGGGTCGGCGAAGTGGCTGCGCGCCGGATTCATCCCGATCACCACCAGGTCCACATCCAGGTCGCGCGCCGCGCGCAGGATTCCCCGCCCTGCCTGACGGTCGCGCTCGATGCGGGGAATGGGTTCCAGCCGGTGCAGCTTGACGATTTCCACGCCACGCCGCACCACGTCCTGAGCCTTGGCCTCCTCCTCCGGAAGCGGAGTATTCAGCGCCAGCGAAAGCGGAATCTCGATGACGTAGGTCAGGATGATCTGCGATTCCTGTTCCTGCCCCAGGCGGCAGGCCAACTCGACGGCGCGCTCGTCGTATTCCGACCCTCGCGTCGGCACCAGAATGCGCCGGATGCCGCTCACGCTGCGCCGCGCGTGGGCCACTTCCGGGCCGATGGGCGCCGGAACTTTGAACATCCACCCCAGCAAGCCGCCCATCAGCCCAGCGAACAGCACGGCCAGGAAGATGCCCATCGGAGCCAGGACGATTTCAGTTTCGGCGGCGGGAGTCATCGGCTCGTTTCTTCAGTTCCCTTCGCGCCAGCGCCAGGCGGTAAGCTCCGAAGAAGGCGAGGGCCAGGCCCAGCAAAGCGACGGTAATTCCCGCGTCGCCCCTCAGGCAGCGCGCGACCATCGCCGCGCCGACCACGCAGAACAGCGCGCTGTTCACCAGGAAGAAGCGCTCGCGCCACGTCAGGCCCGAAGATTTCTGCCGCGCGTCGCCCTCGATTTCGCGCCTCCTTACTTCGAAAGGCTCGTCACCAGGTGGACGAGCGTCCGGAGCCCGTGTCCGGTCGGCCCCTTCGCGAGGTAGGGTTTTTCCTCATTCGACCAGCGCGTGCCCGCAATGTCCAGATGCACCCAGGGCGTCTCGCCCGCAAATTCTCCCACAAACATCGCGCCCGTAATCGCGCCGCCGTAACGCCCGCCAGTGTTGGCGATGTCAGCAATCATGCTCTTGTAAAGCTCGCGATACTCGTCATCCACGGGCAGTTGCCACATCCGCTCTCCGCACGCACGGGCGCTCGCCAGCACGCGCTCCACCCACTCCTGGTTCCATCCGAAAACGCCGGTCGTGATGTTGCCGAGGGCGATCATCACGGCGCCGGTGAGCGTCGCGGCGTCAATCAGCACCGTGCAGCCGAGTTGCTTCGCGTAGGTCAGCGCGTCAGCCAGCACCAGGCGGCCTTCGGCGTCGGTGTTCAGTACCTCGATCGTTTTGCCGGACATCGAAGTGATTACATCGCCGGGCTTGTAGGCTTTGCCGCTCGGCATGTTCTCCGTGGCGGGAATCAGCGCCCGCACGCGCACGCGCGGCTTCAATTGCGAAAGCGCCTGCATCACGCCCAACATCGTGGCGCCGCCCGCCATGTCCGTCTTCATTTCATGCATGCTGTCGGCGGGCTTGATGGAAATTCCTCCCGTATCGAACGTGATGCCTTTGCCGATCAGGCCGATGACGGGCTCGGCGGGCGCGCCGGGAGGGTCGTAGCTCACCACGATCATCTGCGGCGGCTCGTCGCTTCCCTGCGCCACGGCCCAGAAGGCGCCCATCTTCATCTCGCGGATTTTTTCCGGGCCCAGGACTTCACACCCCAGCCCGCAGCGGCCCGCCATTTCGCGGGCGCGCGCGGCGAGAACCGTCGGCGTCATAGTGTTGGAAGGCTCGTTGACGAGGTCGCGCGCAAAATTCTGGGCCTCGGCGATGATGCGCCCGCGCTCCAGCGCTTCGCGCTCAGCCGCGCTCGCCTTCCGGCCGCCGGTGGCCAGCCGGAACATATCCACTCGTTTCTCGGCGTTACGCTCGGTGCGGTACCGGTCGGCATCGTAATCGGCGGCGATGGCGCCTTCCACGGCCGCCTGCACACTTCCAGCGGCGGTCTCGGGGCCGAGCACCCACGCCACTTCCTTCACGCCGCGCGCGCGCAGATATCGCACGGCCGCTCCCACCAGCCGTCGCAATTGCGCGTCGTTGAATTTTTCCTTCTTGCCCGCGCCAACCACCAGCAGGCGCGCCGTCCGAAGTCCGGCCGGACGGTGAATCAACGTGGATTCGAAAAGCTTTCCCGTCAGCTCGCCGCCCTCCTGGATTACCTGGAGCGCCGCGCGCGTTTCGGCGGGAAGCAGTTCGGTCGTCCCGCTCGCCGCCGCGGAACCTTCAAATCCGTAAACGGCCAGAGCGGGAGCGGGAAGTTGAGGCAGACGGTCTTCGCTGAACTCGATTTTCAATGAGAGCGTTCCTCCCGGGGAAAGTCTGGCTTGCTACCCGCTGCGCCGGCGGTGCTCCTGGATCGCCTGCTGGGCTTCGCGCTCGATCGTGCGCCGCCGCGAAGCCTCGCGCCGGTCGTAAACTTTCTTGCCCTTGGCGAGCGCCAGCTCCAGCTTGATGCGGTTCTTCTTCAGATAGAGGCGCGTGGGAATAAGCGTCAGCCCGCGCTCTTCGGTGCGGCCGGTGAGCTTGTTGATTTCGTCGCGCCGCAGCAGCAGCCTTCGCTCGCGCAAGGGATCGTGATTGAAGTAGCTGCCGGCACTGTAAGGGCTGATGTGGCAGTCGAGCAGCCAGACTTCGCCCTTGCGCACCACGGCGTAACTGTCCTTCAAGCTGACCTTGCCCTCGCGGATGGATTTCACTTCCGTTCCCGTCAGCTCCAGGCCCGCTTCAAATTTCTCGATCAGGTGATAGAAGTGCGGCGCCTGACGGTTCACCGCCAGGTTCCGCGCGGACGGCTCCTTGACTTGTCGTCCCATGGCTCCCAGCCGGTTCCCTCGCCGTTCCGAAACCGCTAATGGTAACACAACCGCTCGACGCGCACACCCCGCCGCCAAGCGCAAGAAAAACGTTGTCGAAACACGGGGCTGCCCGTATAATCAAAATGCGGGGTGGAGCAGTCAGGTAGCTCGTTGGGCTCATAACCCAAAGGTCGTCGGTTCAAATCCGACCCCCGCAACCAAGGGCGCTTTTCGGCGAAACCGGAAAGCGCCCTTCAGCTTTTCTCCATGCCGCGCGTCTCGGGAAAAAGAAAAGTCTGAGGGACGATTTTGTGTGGAGTGAAGGGCTGTTGCGACGGGTTGAGCGACCGGCCGGGCGAACATCAATCGGCGGTCGGAGACAAGCCTAGTGTTGCTGCCGCTCCACGACGAGGTCCGGATGATCGTGCCGGAACTTTTCGGCGATGTGGCAGTCCCAGCAGACCGGCCAGTGAGTGGAGAGAACCTCAGGAAGTTGTTCGGCGGGGACCTCGGTCCACTGCACGGTGGTGCCCTGTTCATCCGCCAGCGCCGGCCGGTGATCGTGCCAGTTGATGGCGCCGAACTCCCTTCCGCAATACACGCATTTCTTTCCGCGGTACCAGTCAGCGATGAGATTCCAGACGAGGCAGCTTGCGGGGTCGGCTTCAACCTGGCTCAGGCACTCCTGTCCGCACTCCTGACGCTCCGGCCAGCGCGAACACTCGCTCAGACGCAGACGGGGCTCGCCGCCCAGAATACCCACCGCCAATTCCCCCGCAGCGACGCTCACGGCAGCGGGCTTTCGAGTCTCCGGACAGCGGACCAGCCGCTTCCCGCGAAACCTCTGGTATGCCGACAGCGCGGCCATAAGCCGGAACGCGGCATAGATACCGACCAGGACCAGCAACCCGGCGAGGATGTAAGTCACATTGGCCATCGCGTCCCCCTTGAAACTCCGTTCCCAGTGGCAATACGACTTCGTGCATCTCTGTCACCAAACCGACTGCGAGAACGGAGGACGTGAGAATGTCCGATTTCCGCGATTTGGGAACGGTTGGCGATCACATGTCCATTCCGCTCACTCAAATTCTGCGGCAAAACGCCCGGTGGGTATCGGCAGAAATTCTGATTCCTGCTCAGTCGTGGACGAAATGCCCCACTTGAACCGATTGAACCGAAAACTCTGAACGACCGTCTCGCATTTTTTTGACTTCCCTCAAGAGGACGCGATACCGGCGACATTGGGTCGGTCAAATTGTCCTGGTCCGGCGGCAAACTCGCGATTTTTTCGCGGTCGAACTTGCTGACTGCGAAGGCTTTCTGCTATCCTGCCAAATCTCCCAGGTGTGGGTAAGCACACTGTTTGTTAAAGACCTCAAGCTGACGACACGCCCATCGAAAGGTGTGTCTGTCGGGTTCCCGGGCCAGGGCGTCAAGGACGATGTCGCAGGTCTTCCATCGCAGCACCAACACGATCTCGCGCCTGAGCATTTACGGCTTCGTCTTCATCGTGGCGGGGCTCGGCTGGGTGCTGCTGACGCTGAATCGCTCTCCTTACGTCACCGGAACGAACGTCGCGCTCAGTCAACCCGTGCCGTTCAGCCACAAGCATCACGTCGAGGCGATGGGAATCGATTGCCGGTACTGCCACACCTCGGTTGAAGACAGTTCCTTCGCCGGCATTCCGCCCACCAAGACCTGCATGACCTGCCACTCGCAGATCTGGGCCACCTCGCCGATGCTCGAGCCGGTGCGCGAGAGCTTCCGCACCGACCAGCCGCTTCGCTGGGTGCGGGTCCACGACCTTCCCGACTTCGTCTATTTCAACCACAGCATTCACGTCAAAAAAGGAATCGCCTGCGAGACCTGTCACGGCCGCGTGGACCAGATGCCGCTGGTGTGGCAGGAGAAGTCGCTGCAAATGGAGTGGTGCCTCGAGTGCCACCGCCAGCCGGAGCGCTTCGTCCGCCCGCGGGAGGCGGTGTTTGAATTCGGCTGGGAGCCGCCCGCCGATCATCCCGGCCTCGGCGCGCAACTCGTGAACGACTACAAGATTCGCAAGGCCGCATACTGTTCGGCCTGCCACCGATGAGCGTGAAAGCGAACACGTCCAATCCGCTCGATTTCTCCGCGCTGCGCGCCAAACTCGCCGCGCGCGGCGGCCGCGACTACTGGCGCGGGCTGGAAGAACTGGCGCAGACTCCGGAGTTCCGCGAGTATCTCCACCGTGAGTTCCCGGAGCAGGCTTCGGAATGGAACGACGGCCTGAGCCGCCGGAATTTCCTGAAGCTGATGGCGGCCTCTCTGGCGCTGGCGGGCGTGACCGCCTGCACGAAGCAGCCCGCGGAAAACATTGTCCCTTACGTTCACCCGCCGGAGCATTTCATTCCCGGCAAGCCGCTTTTCTACGCGACCGCGCTCACGCTGGGCGGTCTCGCGCGCGGCGTGCTGGTGGAAAGCCATCTGGGCCGCCCAACGAAGATTGAGGGCAATTCCCTGCACCCGGCCGGTCTGGGCGCGACGGACGCCTTCATGCAGGCCGCGATCCTCACGTTGTACGACCCGGACCGTTCGCGGGCCGTGACGGAAGCGGGCCGCATCAGCACCTGGAGCGCGTTCCTCACGGCCGCGACGCGAGCGCTGCGCAGCCGGCAGGCGCAGAACGGCCGCGGAATTCGCATCCTGACCGAAACGGTGACGTCGCCGACGCTCGCTCATCAGCTGCGCGAGTTCCTGAAAACCTACCCGGAAGCGAAGTGGCACCAGTACGAGCCGGTGGGACGTGAGAACGTGCGCGCCGGTTCGCAACTGGCGTTCGGCGAGTTGGTCGAAACGCATTACCGCATCGAGAAAGCCCATGTCATTTTGAGCCTGGAATCCGACTTCCTCTGCTCCGGCCCCGCGCATCTGCGCTACGCGCGCGAGTTCGCCGCGCGCCGCCGCGAAAGCGCCGGGACCATGAACCGGCTTTATGCGGTCGAGAGCACGCCGACCAACACCGGCGCGATGGCCGACCACCGCCTGCCGCTGCGCGCCGCACACGTGGGACTGTTCGCGCGCGAAATCGCGCGGCGGCTGGGCGTGGCGAGCGACGCCGCGGTCCCCGCAGGACTTTTCAGCGACCAGACCCGCTGGTTCGACGCCCTGGCCCGTGACCTTCAGAAACTTCGCGGCGCGTGCCTGGTGATTCCCGGCGAGCACCAGCCGGCCAGCGTCCACGCGCTCGCGCACGCGCTGAACCACTCACTCGGGAACGCCGGTCGCACGGTGGTTTACACGGACCCCGTCGAAGCCGAGCCCGTCGACCAGATGGCCTCGCTCGCGGAACTGGTCACCGAAATGGACGCGGGCCGCGTGGAAGTGCTGTTCATTCTGGGCGGTAATCCGGTGTACAACGCACCGGCCGACCTGGAATTCGCGCAAAGGATTTCGAAAGTCCCGTTGCGCGCCCACCTCAGCCTTTACGAGGACGAGACTTCGGACCTGTGCCACTGGCACATTCCGGAAGCGCACACGCTCGAAGCCTGGGGTGACGCGCGCGCCTTCGACGGCACGGTGACGATCCAGCAGCCGCTGATTGCGCCGCTGTACGGCGGCAAGTCCGCGCACGAGTTTCTCTCGGCGCTGGCCGGCGAGCCGGCTCGCTCCGGCTACAACACTCTCCGCGACTTCTGGCGCCCGCGCGCCGCGGGCAAGGATTTCGAGACCTTCTGGCGCACGACGGTCCACGACGGGGTGATGGAAGGCTCGGCGTTGCAGGAACGCACCGTGAATTTCCGGCCGCAATTTCTCTCCACGCTTTTCTCGACCGACGCGCGCCCGCAGCCTCCGGGCTTCGAAGTCGTTTTTCGTCCCGACCCGACGGTGTTCGACGGCCGCTTTGCGAACAACGGCTGGCTCCAGGAACTACCCAAACCCGGCACGCGGCTGACCTGGGACAACGTCGCCCTCGTTGCGCCGCGCACGGCCGAGCGGCAAGGTCTGAAAAGCGAAGATGTCGTCGAACTGCGGCTCAACGGCCGGACGGTGGCAGCGCCGGTGTGGGTGATGCCCGGCCAGGCCGAGGATTCTGTGACTGTGTTTCTCGGCTACGGGCGCCGCCGCGCGGGCCGGGTGGGAAGCCGAATCGGTTATGACGCCTACGCGCTGCGCACCACTGCGGCGCCGTGGTTCGCGCCGGGACTGACGCTCCAACCCACCGGGCGGCGTTACCGCCTGGCGGGAACGCAGGTCCACCACAGCATGGAAGGCCGCGACCTCGTGCGCTCGGCGAGGGCGCAGGAATTTGAGGCGAATCCCGACCTCATCCAGCAGATGGGCCAGGCTCCGACGCCGGGACTGAGCCTCTATCCGCAGCACGAATATCCGGGCTACGCCTGGGGCATGGCGATTGACCTGAACGCCTGCGTTGGCTGCGGCGCGTGCGTGGTGGCCTGCCAGTCGGAAAACAACGTGCCCATCGTCGGGAAGGACCAGGTGCTGGTGAGCCGCGAGATGCACTGGCTGCGCGTGGACCGCTACTTCAAGGGCGACCTCGACAATCCCGAAATTCATCACCAGCCCGTGCCGTGCATGCACTGCGAGAACGCCCCCTGCGAAGTGGTCTGCCCGGTCGCCGCCACCGTGCACAGCGACGAAGGGCTGAACGACATGGTTTACAACCGCTGCGTGGGGACGCGCTACTGCTCGAACAACTGCCCGTACAAAGTGCGGCGGTTCAATTTCCTCCAGTATGCCGACCACACGCAGCCTTCGCTCAAGCTGATGCGCAATCCGAACGTGACCGTGCGCAGCCGCGGAGTGATGGAGAAATGCACGTACTGCGTGCAGCGCATCAACGCGGCGCGCATCACGGCGGAGAAAGAAGACCGCAAGGTCCGTGACGGCGAGATTGCGACGGCCTGCCAGGCGGCGTGCCCCACGCAGGCCATCGTTTTCGGCGACATCAACGACCCGAACAGCCGCGTGGCCAAATTGAAAGCCGGCAAACGCAATTACGGGCTCCTCGCCGAATTGAACACGCGACCGCGCACGACGTATCTGGCGAAGTTGCGCAATCCCAACCCCGAGATCGAGGAGAGCTGAGTTGGCCGACACGCCCAACGGCATCACGCGTCTCCCGGGCCCGCCGCCGCGCCCGCCCGTCCTCGAGCCCGGGCACACGTTCGCCACGGTTACAGACAAGATCAGCGCCATCGTCCTCACGACGCGCACGCCCAAAGGGTGGCTCATCGGGTTCGCCATTTCCTTCGCGCTGACGATGATGCTGTTCGCGGCGGTGGCTTACCTGCTGGTCCGCGGCACGGGCATCTGGGGCATCAACATCCCCGTCGCCTGGGGATTCGCCATCATCAACTTCGTCTGGTGGATCGGCATCGGCCACGCCGGAACGCTGATTTCCGCCATCCTGCTCCTGCTTCGCCAGCAGTGGCGCACGTCCATCAACCGCTTCGCGGAAGCGATGACGCTTTTCGCCGTGGCCTGCGCGGGACTCTACCCGCTTATCCACCTCGGCCGGCCGTGGGTGTTCTACTGGCTGATGCCCTACCCGAACACGATGGGCATGTGGCCGCAGTTTCGCAGCCCGCTCGTCTGGGACGTGTTTGCCGTGACGACTTACGCGACCGTCTCGTTGATGTTCTGGTTCGTGGGCTTGATTCCCGACCTCGCCACGCTTCGCGACCGGGCCAGGCACGTTCTGGCGAAAAAGCTTTACGGATTTCTGGCAATGGGCTGGCGCGGCTCGGCGATGCACTGGCACCGCTACGAGACCTGCTACCTGCTGCTGGCGGGCCTCGCGACGCCGCTCGTGGTCTCCGTCCACACCGTGGTCAGCTTCGACTTCGCCGTCAGCGTCATCCCGGGCTGGAATCCCACGGTCTTTCCGCCCTACTTCGTCGCGGGCGCCATCTATTCGGGCTTCGCGATGGTGATGACGCTCACCATCCCCATCCGTAAGTTCTACGGCCTCGAAGACTTCATCACCCTGCGCCACCTCGACAACATGGCCAAGGTGATGCTGGCCACGGGCCTGATCGTAGCTTACGGCTACATGATGGAAACCTTCATGGCCTGGTACAGCGGCAACATTTTCGAGATGTTCGTGGTGATGAACCGAAAGACCGGGCCGTACGCACCGCTCTACTGGATGCTCATCGCGTGCAACGTCGTCATTCCGCAGCTGCTGTGGTTCGGCAAAGTCCGCGCCAACGCGCTCGCGTTGTGGCTGCTTTCCATCGTCATCAACATCGGCATGTGGCTCGAGCGGTTCATCATCGTCATCACCAGCCTGCACCGAGATTTCCTGCCCTCTTCCTGGGCCATGTACTACCCGACGGCCTGGGACTGGGCCACGTTCGTGGGGACCATCGGACTGTTCCTCGCCATGCTGTTCCTCTTCATCCGCTTCCTGCCGCTGATCTCGATCGCGGAGATGAGGCTGCTGGTGAAGGAAACGGAAGCGAAAGGGGGAGCGGAAGGCCGGGCATGAAACCGCGTCCGCCCATTTACGGATTGCTTGCCGAGTTCCATTCGCCGGAGGAACTCCTCGCGGCGGCGAACAAGGCGCGCCAGGCCGGCTACCGGAAAATGGACGCCTACTCGCCCTACCCCATCGAGGGGCTGTCGGAAGCCATCGGCTTTCACCGCACGCGGCTGCCCTACGTCGTGCTGGCGGGCGGTGTGGCGGGCGGCACGATGGGATTCCTGCTCCAGTACTACGCTTCGGTCATCGGCTACCCGCTGAACGTCGGCGGCCGGCCGCTGAACAGTTGGCCGTCGTTCGTGCCCATTACTTTTGAGACGACGATTCTGGTGGCGGCGTTCGCGGCGGTGCTCGGGATGCTGGCGATGAACGGTCTGCCGCAGCCGTACCACCCGCTCTTCAACGTGGAGCGTTTCGCCATGGCGAGCCGCGACCGGTTCTTTATCGCCATCGAGGCGGCCGACCCGAAATTCGACCGGCAGAAGACGCGGGAATTTCTGGAGAGTCTGACGACTTACGGAGTCTTTGAAGTTGAGCATTGAGGTGTCCCGAAAATCCCGGCGCCTTGGGTTCGCGCTCGCGCTGCTGACGTCAGCAGGGGTGATGAGCGCCTGCCGTCAGGACCTGTTCAACCAGCCGAAGCAGAAGCCGCTTTCGGCAAGCGATTTTTTTGAGGACGGCCGCGCCGCCCGTCCGGCTGTTCGCGGCACCATTCCGCGCGGACACCTGAATCTCGACACGCACCTCTACGAAGGCCGAGCGGGCGGCAAACTCGCAACCACATTTCCCTTCCCCATCACGGTGGAGGTGATGAAGCGCGGTCGCGAGCGCTACAACATTTTCTGCGCGCCCTGCCACGACCGCGTCGGCCAGGGGATGGGCATGATCGTTCGCCGCGGATTCCGCCAGCCGCCGTCGTTCCACATGGACCGGCTGCGCGCGGCGCCCGCGGGGCACTTCTACGACGTCATCACCAACGGCCTGGGAGCCATGACCGATTACTCGGACAAGATCCCGGTCGAAGACCGCTGGGCCATCGTCGCCTACATTCGCGCGTTGCAGTTGAGCCAGAAGGCGACACCGGCCGACGTTCCGCCGGACGTCAAGCAGAAGCTGCGGGAAGAAGCGGAACAGAGAGCACAGGCATCGGCCGAATGATGGAAAGCGAAGACCTGCGAGGTCAATTCGACAGGCTGCAACGCGGCGCTCTGCTGGCCGGCGCGGCGGCGCTGCTGGTGTGCGGCTACGGCTTGGCCGCCGACCGCGCGCAGTTTTTCCAGTCGTATCTTTACGCCTTCGTTTTCTGGACGGGCCTGGCGCTCGGCTCGCTGGCGCTTCTGATGGTCCATCACCTGTTCGGCGCGGGCTGGGGCTTCATCGTGCAGCGCGTCTTCGAAGCGGCGACGCGGACGTTCCCGTTGCTCGCGCTGCTTTTCGTCCCGTTGCTTTTCGGCCTGCACGATCTCTACGAGTGGACGCACGCGGAAGCCGTGGCCGCCGATGCGACGCTGCAGCACAAGGCGCCGTACTTGAACGTGCCGTTCTTCGTCGGCCGCGCGGCGTTCTACCTGGCCCTCTGGGTCGGCGCAGGTTTCCTGCTTTCGAAAATGTCTCGCGAACTCGACGGCTCACGAGACCCGCACCTGGCCCTGCGGCTGCGCAACCTGAGCGCGCCCGGACTGCTCGTTTTCGGCCTGACCGCCACCTTCGCTTCTGTGGACTGGGTGATGTCGCTCGAGCCTCACTGGTTTTCGACGATGTTCGGCCTGATTTCCATCGGCGGTCAGGTGCTGGGCGCGCTGGCGCTGGCGATTCTGGTGGCGACGAAGCTCTCCGCGCACCCGCCGCTCTCGGAGTCGGCGCGGCCGCAGCACTTCCACGATCTCGGCAATCTGCTGCTGGCCTTCACGATGATCTGGGCGTACCTCTCGTTTTCACAGTTCCTGATCATCTGGTCCGGGAATCTTCCCGAGACGATCTTCTGGTACCAGCACCGTTCGACGGGCGGCTGGGAGACGCTGGCGCTGGGACTCGTGGCGCTGAACTTCGCGCTGCCGTTCATGCTGCTCCTTTCGCGCCAGGCGAAGCGCCGGGCGCAGACGCTCGCCGGAATCGCCGCGCTGATTCTGGCGATGCGGCTCGCCGACCTCCACTGGCAGATTGCGCCGAGTTTTCATCCTGAGGGTTTCCGAATCGCCTGGCTCGACGCGGCAGCGATTGCGGGAATCGGCGGAGTTTGGCTGGCGTATTTCGTCCACCAACTGAAAAGCCGCCCGCTGCTGCCGGAAGGCGACCCGAGAATGCAAGAGGCTTTTGCTCATGCCGGAGAACACTGAAGATCAGGCGGCTTCGCCCGCCGCAGCGCCGAAACACGAAGTCCGCGACGTCAACGTGCGCGTCGTGGTGGGCATCGTGGTCGGCGTGGTGGTGATGACGCTGGTGGGCGTCGTGCTGAGTCTCGCCGTGTACGAATTGCTGGCGGTGCGACGTCAGGCGGCGCAGCCGCCTCCGCCGCCGCTGGCGGAAACGCTGCCCGCGCTGCCCCCCCATCCGCGCCTTCAGGTGACGCCCGCGACGGATCTGGGTCAAATTCGCGCCGAAGAGGACGCCGTCCTCACCACCTACGGCTGGATTGACGAGCAGGGCGGCATCGTGCGCATTCCCGTGGAACGCGCCATGGAGCTTCTGGTCGAGCGCGGCCTGCCGGCGCGCGCGCAAGGCGCCGAGGCGGCGGATGGCGGGACGAAATAGCTGGGGGTTTCGACGATGAGACGGACGAAGACAAGGCGATTCCGAGTAGCTCTCGTTCTGGCCGCGCTTTTCGTGGCCGGCGTCCGGCCCGCGGCCGCGCAGCCCGCGTCGGAAGTGATCAACCAGGTTCGCTTCGACCAGCACATCAACGCGCAGCTTCCGCTCGACGCCCGCTTCCGCGACGAGGCCGGCAACGACGTGCGCCTCGCCGACTATTTCGGCCGCAAGCCCGTCATCGTGGCGTTCGTCTATTACGACTGCCCGATGCTCTGCAACCTCATCCTCAACGGGCTGGTGCGGGCGCTCAAGCCGGTCAAGTTCGACGCGGGAGAGGAATTCGAAGTCGTGGTCATCAGTTTCGACCCGCGCGAAACGCCCAGGCTCGCGGCGGACAAGAGAGAAACGTACCTGCGCGAATACGGCCGCGCGGGCGCGGAGCGCGGCTGGCATTTCCTGACCGGCGAGGAGCGGGCCATCCGCGCCGTCACCGGCACGGCCGGGTTTGAATATCTGTACGATCCGGCGACCGACGAGTTCGCGCACGCCAGCGGCGTTCTCGTCGCGACGCCGGAGGGAAAGCTCTACCGCTACTTTTACGGCATCGAGTACTCGTCGCGCGACCTGCGCTTCGCGCTCGTCGAAGCTTCCGCGAACAAAATCGGCACGGCCGTGGACCAGATGCTGCTCTTCTGCTTCCACTACGACCCCACGACGGGCAAGTACGGCGTGCTCATTACCAACATTCTGCGTCTGGCGGGCGGAGCAACCGCGCTGGCGCTCGCGGCGTTCATGCTGACGATGTTTCTGCGCGACCGCCGGCAGACTCTGGCCGCGCGCTCCAGCGGCGCGCACAGTTAGGTTCGAGGTGCGAGAGATTTGAATATCCCGGGTCTCCAGTCCGTTTTCATGCTGCTCCTGCAATCGGGAGTTCCGCTCTTTCCGAAGCAGGCGTCGTCGTTTGCCCGCGAGGTGGACTACCTGTTCTGGTTCCTGATGGGCGTCGCGCTGTTCTTCACGTTCGTCATCTTCACGCTCGTTTTCTATTTCGCCATCCGTTACCGGCGGCGCTCCGACGACGAGCGGCCGCTGCCCATCTTCGGCTCGCTGCGCCTGGAGATTTTCTGGTCCGTCGTGCCATTCGTCCTGACGATGATGATGTTCGGCTGGGGCGCGAAGATTTATTTCGACATGCGCCGGCCTCCTGTGGACGCGACGCAGATTTACGTCGTCGGCAAACAATGGATGTGGAAGATCCAGCACCCGGAAGGCCAGCGCGAGATCAACGAGCTGCACGTTCCGGTCGGCCGGCCCGTGAAACTGACGATGACTTCCGAGGACGTCATCCACAGCTTCTACGTTCCCGCCTTTCGCGTGAAGATGGACGTGCTCCCCGGCCGGTACACCGAGATGTGGTTCACGCCGACACGCACCGGCGAGTATCACCTTTTCTGCGCCGAATACTGCGGCACGAAACACTCGGCGATGGCCGGCCGCGTCGTGGTGCTCGAACCTTCCGATTACCAGGAGTGGCTGGCGGGCGCGCCGCCGGGCGAATCGCTGGAGGAAGCGGGCGAGCGCCTCTTCCGCCGCTACAACTGCAACACCTGCCACGACGTCGGGCCCACTCAGCGCGGGCCCGCGCTGGCCGGAATATTCGGCAAGCAGGTGCGCCTGGCCGACGGCCGCCGCGTGCTGGTGGATGAGACTTACCTGCGCGAGTCCATCCTTCAGCCGAACGCCAAGATCGTCGCCGGCTACGAACCCGTGATGCCGACGTTCCAGGGACAGATCGATGAGGAGGGCCTGCTGCAATTGATCGCGTACATCAAATCCCTGACCCGCGAGACCGCGCCGGGTCCGCACGAATGAGCGCCATGACGGAAACCCGAAACCAGCACGAAATGCCCCGCGTTCATTACCTGAACGCCGACTACGGCATCCGCTCGTGGCTCTTCACGACGGACCACAAGCGCATCGCGCTGCTCTATCTCGCCTCGATCACGCTGATGTTCGTGCTCGGGGGATTTTTCGCGGTCCTCCTCCGCCTCGAGCTGATGACGCCCGCCGGAGACCTCGTCGAGTCCGAGACGTATAACAAGCTCTTCACCATGCACGGGGTCATCATGATTTTCTTCTTCCTGATCCCGTCCATCCCCGCCGTGCTCGGAAATTTCCTGGTGCCGATGATGATCGGCGCGCGCGACCTGGCGTTTCCGCGCCTCAACCTCGCGAGCTGGTATATCTACGCCATCGGCGGAATCTTTTCGCTTTACGCCATCGTGGCGGGCGGCGTGGACACCGGCTGGACGTTCTACACGCCCTTCAGCAGCACCTATTCGAACACGCACGTCATGGCGACCGCGGTGGGCGTGTTCATTCTCGGCTTTTCTTCGATCCTGACCGGCTTCAATTTCCTGGTCACAATTCACAAGATGCGCGCGCCGGGGCTCACCTGGTTCCGTCTGCCGCTGTTCATCTGGGCGCATTACGCCACCAGCGTCATCATGATTCTCGGCACGCCGGTCGTCGCCATCGCCATCGCGCTCGTCGGCCTCGAGCGCATGTTCGGCATCGGCATCTTCGACCCGCGCCTGGGCGGCGACCCGATCCTCTTCCAGCACCTTTTCTGGTTCTACTCGCATCCGGCCGTGTACATCATGATCTTGCCTTCCATGGGCGTCATCAGCGAAATCATCTGCTGCTTCTCCCGCAAGAAGATCTTCGGCTACAGCTTCGTGGCGTTTTCAAGCATCGCCATCGCGCTGATCGGCTTCCTGGTGTGGGGCCATCACATGTTCGTGAGCGGCCAGTCGATGTACGCGAGCCTGGTGTTTTCCGTCCTCAGCTTCTTCGTCGCCGTGCCCTCGGCCGTCAAGGTCTTCAACTGGACGGCGACGATGTACAAGGGCTCGATCTCCTACAACGCGCCGATGCTTTACGCCATGGGCTTCATCGGCCTGTTCACGATGGGCGGGCTGACGGGCCTGGTGCTCGCCACGCTCGCCACCGACGTCCACCTGCATGACACCTATTTCGTCGTCGCGCATTTCCACTACATCATGGTGGGCGGCGCGCTGATGGGGTATCTCGGCGGGATTCACTTCTGGTGGCCGAAAATTTCCGGCCGCCTCTATCCGGAAGGCTGGGCGCGCTTTTCCGCCTTCGTGGTCTTCATCGGATTCAACCTCACGTTCTTCCCGCAGTTCCTGCTCGGCTACCTCGGCATGCCGCGGCGCTACCACGCTTACCCCGAGGAATTTCAGGTGCTCAATGTGATGTCCACAGCGGGCGCTTCGATTCTCGCCGTCGGCTACGTCATCCCGATTGTCTATCTCGTCTGGTCGCTGCGTTACGGCCCGGCGGCGGGGCCGAACCCCTGGGCCGCAAAAGGGCTCGAGTGGGAAACTCCTTCACCGCCGCCCACGCACAATTTTCCCGAGCCGCCCGTCGTCAGTGAAGACGCCTACGAATACTATCCGCTCGAGGAGGCCCAGGTTGGCTGACCCGACTTCCGCGCTCGCCCACGGCCCGAAGGCCACTGCGGCCCACCCGGCGGCGCTCCAGCACCACTTCGACGACCTCGCGCAGCAGAAGGACGCGTCGCTGTTCGGGATGTGGATCTTCCTCGTCACCGAAGTCATGTTCTTCGGCGGAATGTTCGCCGGCTACACGCTCTACCGCTCGCGCTACCACGAAGCCTTTATGGCGGCGAGCGACCACCTCGACCTCCTGCTCGGCGGCGTCAACACCGTTATCCTGATTCTCTCCTCGCTGACCATGGCGATGGCCGTCCATTCCGCGCAGCTCGCGCGGCGCCGCGCCCTGCTGGCCTATCTCGCGCTGACCATGACGCTCGGCTCGGCGTTTCTGGTCATCAAAGTCTTCGAGTACGGCCACAAGTTCCACGAGAACCTCGTCCCCGGCGCGTCGTTCGTCTTCCACGGGCCGGACCCGCAGCACGCGCAGCTTTTCTTTTCCTTCTATTTCGCGATGACGGGCTTCCACGCCCTGCACATGGTGATCGGCATCGGCATCCTGGCGGTGATTTTCTGGATGGCGCGCCGGGGCCGCTTCACCGCCGAGTACTACAGCCCCGTCGAAAACATCGGGCTTTACTGGCACTTCGTGGACATCATCTGGATTTTCCTGTTTCCGCTTCTCTATCTGGTGGGACATCACCGATGACCGGACAGCACATCGTTTCGCCGAAGCTCTATCTCGCCGTGTTCGCCGCGCTGATGGTGGGCACGGCGCTCACGGTGGGCGCGGCGCGCGTGGACCTCGGCGCGCTCAACATCGTCGTCGCCATGACCATCGCCGTCTTCAAAGCCACGCTCGTGGTGCTCTACTTCATGCACCTGCGCTGGTCGGGCCGGCTTATCTGGATTTTCGCCGGCGCTTCGATCCTCTGGCTTTTCCTTCTCATCGGGCTCGTCATGGCCGACGTGCTCACCCGGCCGTGGGACGGATAGCTGCGCTCATCCCAGGAAATGCAAAGGGGTGAGACGCGTGCCTCACCCCTTGGAATGCTCCCTGCCCACTGTTCCGACACGGTCCGCGTATCCGGACGGTTTACCGGCTACCCATGGTCCGCTCGGGTCCGGATGACGAACGCGAAAACCTTGTGGCCTCCGCCGAAATCGAGCACATGGAGCGAAGACCCGCGCGAGCCGTGAATCGCGCGGCCCTGCCGCGCTGAAGTCGTCAATTCGATGTCGCTCATCGCCGGCGGCGCGCCTTCCTGTCCGCGTCCGCACCCGCGGCCCGGACTGCCGCTGCCACTCGAAGGAGTGTCGGTGTGGAAATAGCATGAAGCGCTTCCGCGCTTGTATCTTCCCCAGCGACGTTTGAAAACCACCTTCCATGGGCGGAGGAGGTTTCGGGGAGGCCGTTCGGCGCCACCCGCTCCGCCCTGCCCCCGAACTCGTGGATGCGGG
>CAZKXX010000011.1:0-17916 GCA_964556705.1 uncultured Acidobacteriota bacterium | reverse complement strand
CCGACGAGCGTGACAATGGAGCCTGGCGGGAGCGTGGTGGTGATCGTCCCGTTGATCACCGCCACCGGCCTGAGTTGAGCTTGATTTTCACTTGTCGAGGTACGGAACGGAGTCACGCTCGGAGGAGGCGAGGGCATATTGGAGAGCGTTACGGTAACCGTCACCGATTCTCTCGATGGATTCGCCAGAACCAGAACGAGGCCGCCGGTCGGGGGTCTCACAGCCGTCGCCTGTAAACTGGCCGTGCTGGACGCGGACCTCAGCACCACCGATCCGGGCCGCATAAACCGGCTGAAGTTTCCGATGGCGTAGGCTCGTTTCGGGACCTGGAAGGTCCACGATTGCGTGTTGTAGGCCAGCACTCCGCCGTTTCCGGTGGTGAAATCCATCGTCCACCAGTAAAACCAGGCGTTGAAAATCCCCTGATTCAGGGCCTGGTAGATCGATTGGGCCACGCCGAGCGCGTCGCCCATGCTTCCGTCGTAGCCGATGCCGAAGAAGACCTCGGTTTGCCAAATCGGTTTATCGAATTGCAGGGCCGCCTGCGAAGGGTTGTCCAAAGCGTTGTTCGCGCAATAATCGTGAGTGGCGAGGATGTCCAAATCCGCCTGCATCGCAGGATTGTCTTGCAGAAGCGGGAATCCCCAGTTGCTGTCGAAGGTGGACGCCCCGCTCCAGCAGGCAGGTTCGGGTGCCATGATTCGGGTGGTCAATCCGGCATGTTGCAGCGCGGGTTTGAGATAACCGGTGATGTAGGTTCCGAATTGTTCCGGAGTGTAGATCGCGCTGTCGTAACTTGCCACGAAATCGGGTTCATTCTGGACACTCCAAACGCCGATTTCCTGCCCCAGCGAAGCCTGGGCATTCTGGAGCCACAACACCGACATGTCCGCCAGACTCTGGTAATCCTCCAGCCGGAGCGAGCCGCCGTTCGAGCAGGAGTTGTTGTCCTTCATATACGCAGGCGGCGTCCAGGTGGTGACCATGAATTGGTCCACTCCATAGGTTGCCTTCACCCTGTTCATCCATGCCATTTGTTCCTGAATGAAAGGATTGCTCCAATCAAAGGTCCCCGGAAAGGGACTCAACTCACAAAGCATGGAACCCGCCCGAATGATGCTCAGACCTGCGCCGGGCGAGGTGGTCGAATACAGAACATCCAGGATCGCCGATTGATTGGCCGGAGAAAACCAACGGAGGTCCGCAGCCACCCAGGTAATGGAAGCTCCGAATCCTGCCAGCGTCTGCTGCGGCTGGTCGTAGTGAACGAGGACGGTGGCGGTCGCTCCGCTGCTACCATCGCCTGGTCCGCTCCCTGTCCCCGGCCCACTGGTGCCGCCTCCACCGCACGCCGAGGTGCAGAGAAGCCACAAAGTGATAACTGTTATCTTGAAATGCATGCGTTTACCGCAGCACCCAAAACAAGATAGCACAGGCGTCGGCCGTCTCGAACTCTGCGGCCTGCCGGCCGCACCGTGTCTGAGACCTGCCTGCGGCAGGCTGGATCGTTCCTGCAAAAAGGGCATCCCGCCAGCAGGGTCTCCTCACCCTGAGCGCGCTGACCGAGAGGAAGCGAGGTGGCGCAGGACGGCTTCGAGAAGTTCAGGAACGCGGGACCTTCCAACTCCCCTGTGCCGCTTTTTCTACAAGGGAGGCCCGACGTCCCGCCTCGAAAGAAAAGTTTCCTGCACTTTCAAAAGAGAAATCTCTCTTGAGAAACAAGAGAGAATCTACTTTACTTCCAGCTCGACCGTCTCCAAATCCACCGAGTTGCCGCCCACCATCACGTCGAACTGGCCGGGTTCGACCACACGTTCCATGCGGTCGTTATAGAACCAGAGCGACGCCGGCGTGATGGCCAGTTCGACCGTGCGCGTTTCGCCGGGCTCGAGCGTCACGCGCTTGAATCCCCGCAGTTCTTTCACCGGCCGCGTCACGGAACTGACGCGGTCGCGGACGTACATCTGGACGACCTCGTCGCCTTTCACTTTTCCGGTGTTCGTCACGTCCACCAGCACCGACGTCCGGCCAGCGCGGCCGATGGGCGATTGCGACAGTCGCAGGTTTGAATATCGGAACGTCGTGTAACTCAGGCCGTGGCCGAAAGCGAACAGCGGGGACTTGTCGGCGAAAAGGTAGCCGCGTCGCGCGGAAGGTTTCTGGTTGTAGTAAGCGGGAATCTGTCCCACTGAGCGCGGAAACGTGATGGGCAGCTTTCCGCCCGGATTGTACTCGCCGAAGATCACTTCCGCCGCCGCCGTGCCGCCTTCCTGGCCGAGATACCAGCCCTGGAGAATGGCCGGAACATTTTCCGCAACGTATTTGATGGCGAGCGGCCGGCCCCCGAGGAGCAGGACGACCGTCGGCTTCCCGAGCGCCACGACGGCCTTCACCAAATCATCCTGATTGCCCAGCAATTCCAGGCTGTCTCGGTCCCCGAGGTGTGTCGGCGCCCACGCTTCGCGGTTGGTCTGCTCGTTTTCGCCGAGCACCAGCACCACCGCGTCGCTCGCCCTGGCGACCTTGACGGCCTCGGCGATCCGCGCGGCGTTCTTCGCGGGGTCGGGCGGCGTGACGGGATCGAGATACCAGTCTCGCCAGTCCGCCTGGTCTTCGGTGATGCGCACACCTTCGGAATACACCACTTTCGTATTCGCGCCGGCTTTTGATTTGATTCCGTCGAGAATCGTCACGCAGCGGCCCGGGTCTTCGCTGTAACCGCCCAGATGACACCCCGCGGCGTTCGGGCCGATGACGGCCAGCGTGCGGGTCTTGGCGCGGTCGAGGGGCAGCGTGCGGTTTTCGTTCTTCAGCAGCACGATGGATTTGCGCGCCGCTTCGACCGCCAGCGCCTGACTCTCCGCGCTGTTGGTGACGCGCAGCGCCTTTTCCGCGTCCACGTAGGGATTCTCGAAAAGTCCCAGCATGAATTTCACACGCAGCATCCGCGCCACAGCGCGGTCCAGGACGGCTTCTGAAATTCTTCCCTGGCGCACCAGCTCGGCGAGCGTCCCGTAGCAATCCACGTCGGGCAACTCGATATCCACGCCCGTTTCGAGCGCCTTCTTCGCGGCTTCTTCCTTGTTCTCGACGACGTGGTGGAGCCTGCGGAGGTCTTCGATCGCGAAATAGTCCGAGACCGCGTAGCCGCGGAAGCCCCACTCCCGGCGCAAGACCTGCTCGAGCAGCCAGGCGTTCGCGTGGGCGGGAACGCCGTCAATTTCGTTGTACGACGGCATCACGCTCAGCGCGCCCGCTTCGCGAATGGCGGCCTCGAACGACGGCAGAAAGAATTCACGCACGACGCGCTCGGAGTAATTCCCCGGCCCGACGTTGGTTCCCGCTTCGGGCTGGCCGTGCACGGCGAAGTGCTTGGCGGTGGCCACGACGCGCTCCGGTCCGATGCGGCCCGCGTCCCTTCCCTGAAATCCGCGGATGGCGGCGACGCCGAGCCGCGCGGCCAGATACGGGTCTTCGCCGTAGGTCTCTTCGGTGCGGCCCCAGCGCGGGTCGCGCGAGACGTCGAGCACCGGCGTCAGCGCCTGATGCCCGCCGCGCGCGCGGATTTCCGCCGCCGCCACCGTGAAGACTCTTTCCATCAACTCTTCGTCCCAGGCGCTCGCCAGCGCAATCGCCTGCGGAAAGTGCGTGCCGCCGGGCGCGGCGAAACCGTGCAGACCTTCTTCGTGAACGACGGCGGGAATTCCCAGCCGCGTCTGCTCCACGAGGAATCTTTGCGCGGCGTTGGCAAGCTCCACCGACCGCCGGATGAATTCCTCGGTCGAAATTTTGCCCGTGCGGTCGTACTCATAGGAAAGTTCTCCGGGTGTCGTGCCCGGCCGCACCACTTTCGGCTCGCTGATGCGCGCGATCTGTCCGATGCCATGTTTAAGAACCTCTCGGGCTTTTTGCGGCGCGAAGTTGCCCTGCTCGTCCAGAATCCGGACCTTCTGCGTCCACAGCGTATGCGTCTGCGCTACCTTTTCTTCCAGCGTCATGCGGCCGAGCAAGTCGGCGACGCGCGACTCAACGGGCAGACTCGGGTCCTTGTAGGCCGGGGTTCCGGCGTTCGACTCGCTCGTCAAACTTCGCGGAAAGGCGGCTGAAAACATCAGGACGAATAGAATGGCAGGAATCAGAATGTTCAGTCGGCGAGACATCTCATTCACCCCTCAAAGAAAAGTTGGACCCCCGCAGGAGCACGCTGCGAATTCAGGCGGGCGCCCCCGCGGGACAAGACGGCGATATTCTGCACTCGCTTTTTGAAAACTGGTAGGAGAATTTCGGCAGGCCGGGAAGGCGCATCGTGCCGGGCTTCAGGCGAAGCCCGCCGACGAGGAAACCGCGGGTGAGCTTCTCGGCGTGAGAAGCTCACCCGAACGGGAAGAGGAGTAAATCAGTAGGTGCCGGCGTAAACCAACTTGATCGCCCGGCCGTCTTTGCTGGACGTTCCCGTGGACACACTGTCTGTTTTGAGCTGGCCTTCAACCTGGGCGGGACTAAATCCGGCGCTCGTGGAGAGCGAAAGGAGCAGCGCCCCGGTCCCCCCCACGTGCGGCGCGGCCATGGACGTGCCGGACATGGTGGTTGTTCCGCCCCCACGCTTTGTCGAGAGGATGCTGACACCGGGCGCCCAGATGTCCACGCAGCTCCCGTAGTTACTCCAGGAGGCTTCCTGGTTGTTGATGTCCGTGGCGGCCACGGTGGCTACGCCGTTATGGGTCCCCGCACGCGCCGGGGAATAGTTGCAGGCGTCGGCGCCGCTGTTCCCCGCCGCAATCGAGTAGAAGACGCCGCTGTCCGCCGATTTCGTCACGGCGTTATCCAGCGAAGTGCTCACCCCGCCACCCAGGCTCATGTTGGCAATGGCCGGCTTCTTGGCGTTGGCTGTGACCCAGTCCACACCTTTGATCACACCGGATGTGCTGCCGCTGCCGCCGCAGCCCAGGACCTTGACACCGGTAATGGGCGCGCCGGGCGCCGCACCCACCACGTCAATCGTGTTGTCTCTCGCGGCCACAGTGCCGGCAACGTGCGTGCCGTGTCCGTGGCAGTCGCGATTCGGGCCGCCCGCAAAGTTTACGTGGGCGACCACGTTCAGGTCTGCGTGGGCCGCGTCAGCCCCGGTATCAATGATGTACACATTGACGTTCGATATCGCATCTTGCCCGTCGCCCGCCTTCGTTGAGCTGATGTCAGCGTCAATGCGGTCAATCCCCCAGGGCAGAGTCTGCGCCACGGTCGTCATCACGCCGTCCGCCTCGATGTAAGCCACGAGCGGATCGCCCTCGAGGGCCTGCATCTGCGCCAGCGTCAGCCGCGCCGCGAAACCCCGGATCGTCGCGCTATAAACGTGATCGGCGCGGAAGCCGAGCCGCTGCTCGAGGTTCTGGACCGCTCCTCCCACGCCCCGGTCCAGATAATCCCAGGCCGAGGGATTTTCCCGAGCGCGCTCGTCGGCCCGGTACTGAGCGCCGAACCGGTCGAGCGAAGCAGCGTCGCTAAACACCACGATCGCCGGGAAGGTTGCCGCGCTTCGCGGTCCCTGCGCCGACGCCACCCAGGAACCCAAAAGGAATACGCAAATACCTGCCGTCAGGAATTTCTTCATACACATCCTCCCAGTCGTCTCCGTTCAGATGGGCGTTTCCCCGACTTCCTGCCCTGGCCTCGATTGGAAAAAAGAGAGCCCAACGAGTACTGAGAACATATTCCTGCCCGGTTCTGTTGTCAATAGGCAAGGTTGAGGCGTGGTTATATAATTTTACAACACCGGGATGGGGGGGCAGGGGTTGAGGGGCGAATGCGGCGCCCGGAGACAGCCAAAGCCTTCTCTCGCCGCGCCTGGTCGAAGGAATGCCTGTATAATCTTTGAGTTCGGAGGATTTGCCGCAACGCACGGAAGGACCTTTTCCTCGACCCCGGAGTTCCTTCGCCAGGCGACCGCCGGCACTTTACCCCGTGAAGAACCTGACCAGCCAATTGGCATTGAGCGTCCGCGACCTCGTGCACATCTATCCGCCGCGGGGCCGGCGTGCGGCGGTGCGCGCCGTGGACGGCATGACGTTTGAAGTCCGCCGCGGCGAAATCTTCGGACTGCTCGGTCCGAACGGCGCCGGCAAGACGACGATCCTGAAAATCCTGACCACGTTGCTCGCGCCGACATCCGGCCGCGCCGAGGTGATGGGACACGACGTGGTGACGCAAGCTCTTGACGTGCGCCGCTCGATCGCGATTGTGCTCCAGGAATCCGCCGTCGAGATGTTTTTGAGTGTCCGCGACAACCTTGTGACCTTCGGGAAGTTCCACGGGCAGAGCGTGCGCGAGGCGCGGCGCCGCGCCGAAGGCGTGATGGAGAAGTTTCACCTCGCGGAGTTCGCGGCGCAGAAGGTTCAGGACCTGAGTGGCGGCCTGCGGCGCCGCGTCCAGGTCTCGAAGATGTTCATGGTGGAAACGCCCGTCATGTTTCTCGACGAGTTTTCGACCGGCATGGACCCCCTCCTCAAGCGCGCCGTCCTGGGCTACCTGAGGGAGGAGGCGGCGCGCGGCCGGACCATCCTGCTGACCACGCAGATCATGAGCGAAGCTGAAGAGCTCTGCGACAACATCCTCATCATGCACCGCGGGCGCGAGATCGCGCGCGGCGGCCTGAGCGCGCTGAAGCTGCTCGCCAAGGACATTTACGAAGTCACGATGACGTTTGCCGACCTGACCGAGGAGCTGCGCGGCGAGCTCGAGCGGCTCGCGCCGCTGCGCCTGAACGTGGACCACAACACCGTCGAGATGACGCTCGGCGCCGACGAGCAGCAGGTGCTGGGCGCGGTGACGGCGCTCGCGGCGCGCGGCCGCCTGCTCCACGTCGAAGTCTCCGGGCCGAGCCTGGAAGACATCTTCGTCCAACTGACGCGCGAATCGCCGCAGGAGACGACTCCGCGGGTGGAAGCAGAATGATGGCCGGGCTCGAAGCCAGCATCTATCGCGAAGCGAAGATCCGCTTCACGAATTTCGCCTGGATCTTCTGGGACGCGTTCTATCCGCTCGGTTACATGCTGCTGTTCGGCGTGGGAATCGACTACGCGCTGGGCTCGCCCTTTCCCGACCTCGCCGTCACCTACAACGAATTCTTTCTCGCCGGTGTGCTGGCCATGGCGAGCTTCGGCATCGCCTCGAACACCGCCTGGGGATTCTTCATCGACCGCGACAACGGAATCTTCTACGAGATGCTGACCTACCCGTTGAGCCGCGCGCAATTTCTGGCCGGGAAGGTGGCGTTCAACGTTTCGCTGGCGATCGTGCAGGCGGCGATTACCCTCGCGGTGGGCGCGGCGGTGCTCGGGCTGCGACTGACGCCGTCGCATTTCCCCATTCTCGCTCTGGCGGTGATGGTCGGAACGGCGGGCTGGTTTTTCTTCTTCGCGATTTTCGCGCTGCGCATCCGCCGCAACGACATCTTCAACAGCGTGATTTCGATGTTCTACTTCCTGTTCCTTTTCGCGAGTTCGATGTTTTACCCGCTGGAGCCGCTCCCGGCGTGGTTCCGCGCCGCGGCGATGCTGAATCCCATCACCTGGCAGGTGGACCTGCTGCGTTTCGGTTCGATCGGCCTCGCGACGCCGTATCTCGCCGTCGAAGCGCTGGCGTTTGTCGGCTTCACGCTGGTCGCCTTCGTCTTCGGCGTCCGGGCGCTCCAGCGGCCGGCGTAGCCGCTTCCCGCGCGCCTTGTAGCCTCCCTCGCACGCGCCTACAATGAAGAGGCGGGTCCCCTCCGCCCCAGTTCCCCGACGAGGTGAGTGATGTCATTCCTCGGCGAAGTCACGGAAGCTCAGGCCGAACCGCGCCTGCGGGAAATCTACCGCGAAATGCAGGAAAAGTTCGGCTTCCTGCCCAACTACTACAAAGTTCTGGGACGCGATCTGGCCCTCGCCGAAGGTCATCAGGCGGTCGCGCAGGCGCTGATGCGCGACGGCGCGCTGCCGCTGGCGCTCAAGGAGCAGATCGGGTTGGTCGTGAGCGGGCTGAACACAGCTTCCTACTGCATTGCCGCGCACATGGAGCTGCTGAACAAAATGGGAATCGAACGGCCGCTGGGACGGAAGCTGGCCACAAATTACGAAGGCGCGCCGGTGGAAGAAAAAACCAAGGTGCTCTTCCGCTTCGCCGACAGGCTCACGCGCAGGCCCGGCGATATTCAGGAGTCGGACATCGCCGCACTTCGCGCCGCGGGCTGGTCGGACGACGCGATTTACGAGGCCGTCGTCGCCGTCGCCTGGTTCAACTTCATCAATCGGACTTCCCTCGGCTGGGGCGTCGTCGCGGACTTCTGACGGCGCCGCAGTCCGCCGCGCCGCGAAGGATTCCCGCCGCGGTTTCCTCCGCGCTCAGCCCGTGCGCCCCAGCTCGCGGTCGAGGTTGAACGCCGCGCTGATGAGCCCGAGGTGGGTGAAGCCCTGCGGAAAGTTCCCGAGCGCTTCGCCGCACTTTCCGATTTCCTCCGCGTAAAGTCCCAGGTGGTTGGCGTAGCCGAGCATTTTTTCGAAAAGCAGCCGCGCCTGTTCGAGCCGGCGCGGGTCGACGTGCCCGGCGCGCGTCAGCGCCTCCACCAGCCAGAACGTGCACATGTTGAACGTGCCCTCTTTGCCGGCCAGACCGTCGGGCGCTTCTTCCACCTTGTAGCGATAGACGAGGCTGTCGGAAACCAGCCCGCCGCGCTTCGGCGAACGGTTGATGGCGTCCATCGTTTTGAGCATCCGCGGGTCGCTCGGAGACATGAAGAAGACGAGCGGCATGATCAAGTTCGCCGCGTCGAGCGCGTCGCCGTCGAGCGCCTGGACGAACGCCTGGCGCTCCGCGTTCCATCCCCGCGAATGGATTTCCCCGTAAATCGCGTCGCGCGTCTTCAGCCAGCGGTCGCGGTCGGCGGGAAACGAGCGCTTCTCCGCCAGGCGCAGCCCGCGGTCGAGCGCCACCCAGCACATCAGCTTGGAATACACGAAGTGCCGCGTCTCGCCGCGCACTTCCCAGATGCCGTAATCCTCCCGCTGCCAGTTGCGGCAGACCCAGTCCAGCATCTTGCGCAGCTCGCGCCACAGGTCGTAGGAAATGGGGCTGCCGTATTTGTTGTAGAGATAGACGGCGTCCATCAGCTCGCCGTAGATGTCGAGCTGGAGCTGGTGCGCCGCGCCGTTTCCGATCCGCACCGGACGCGACCCGCGATACCCTTCCAGATGTTCGAGAATTTCCTCCGGCGCATTGTGCCGCCCGTCGATTCCGTACAGCACCTGGAGCGAACCGTCGGGCTCCAGTTCGTGGCAGCGCGCTTCGATCCATTCCATGAAGCGCGCGGCTTCCTCCGTAAAACCGATGCGCATGAAAGCGTAGAGCGTGAACGCCGCGTCGCGAATCCACGTGTAGCGGTAGTCCCAGTTGCGCACGCCGCCGATATCTTCCGGCAGGCTGCAAGTGGGCGCGGCGACGATGGCGCCCGTGGGCTCGTAGGTGAACAGCTTCAGCACCAGCGCCGAACGATGCACGATCTCCCGCCACCGCCCGCGGTAGGTGCACTTCGAGAGCCAGCGGCGCCAGTAGGCGACCGTGTGCTCGAAGAGCGTATCAGCTTCTTCGACGGCGAGCGGCCAGCCGCAGTCGCCTCCGCGATCGATCTGCTGAAGGAGGAAGTTCACGCTTTCGCCTTCTTCCAGCGTGAACTCCGCGCTCACGCCGCCGCGCCCGTCGGGTTTGAGCGGCACGGCGGTGGCGAGACCCAGACTCAGCTCCGGCGAGTGAAAGCCGACGCCGCGTTCGTCGCAGGTCTTCAGTTCGTGGCGGGCGCGCGCGTAGTCAAACGCCGGCCGGCATTCGAGGCGCAGCTTCATCGAGCCGCGCACCGCGCGAACGCGCCGCACAAGCTGATGCTCGCCCGCCCACGGCCCGGGCTCATCCACCGGCATGAAATCCGTGATCTCGCCCACGCCGCCGGGGGAAAGAAATCGTGTCAGCAGGACGTTCGTATCCGGCCAGTAGAACTGCTTGGAAGTGACGTCGCCGCCCGCAGGCGCGATTCGAAACCGCCCGCCTTTTTCATCGTCGAGAATCGCGCCGAAGACGCTGGGCGAATCGAAGCGCGGGAAGCACAGCCAGTCAATCGAGCCGTTCATTCCCACCAGCGCCGCCGTGTGCATGTCGCCGATGATTCCGTAATCCTCGATGGGCAGGTAGGCCATGCCGGGCCGCTCCGCATGAACCAGCGCAAGTGCGCGATTTTCTCCGCCCGCGGCGGCCGCGGTCAAGCCGATTGTGCCGGAAAAATTTCAGACGTGCGCCGGAGTGCCCACCCGTACTTCGGGCGGCGGAAGGCGTTTAATCTGCACCAGCTCGCTGGTGGGCTTGCCGCGCCCGAAACTGAGCACGTCCATCGGGCACACCGTGACGCAGATGCCGCAGCCGATGCAGGAGGAGTTGGCGTTGGTAATCGGCTCCTGCTTGAGCGCGAAGCTCATCACGTCAATCCCCACCAGACAGTTGCGTGTGCATTCCGTGCAGGCGATGCACTTCTCGTTCGCTTCGATGCGGTAGCGGCTGACGCCGAGCTTCGTGTACGCCTTGCTGAACAGCTCCATCATCTTGGCCAGCGGGCACCAGTAACGGCACCAGGTTTTTCCGCCCAGAAACGGGTAGAGCGTCAGCGGGATGATGCCCACAAGCCAGACGTCGCCCAGCACGTGATAGAGCTTGAGCCCCGCGCCCGCGGGCGCCTCGAGCCAGGCGATGAGGCCGCGCGTCAGCGCGACGACCGTGACCGCCGCGGCCAGCACGAGCATCGCCGTGTTCATCGCTTCCCACCGCCGGCTCGCTCTTCCCTTCGGCGCCAGATGCCGCCAGCGGTCGCCCACCGTTTCCGCCAGCGCGCCGCAGCCGCAAATCCACGAGCAGTAGCGCTTGCCGTGCCAAATCGCCAGGACAGGAATAATCACGAACGCCAGCAGCGCGCCCCAGACCAGCCAGATGTGGTGAGGGTTGTCGAGGAAGGTGTAGAAGAAGAGCGGCCACGCGTAGGCGAGGCCGTAACTGCGCCACGCCTGCCCGGCGAACTGCGGGTCGCTCGCCAGCCTCTCGCCCACCCACTGGTACTTCACGGCCCACTGGAAAAGGATTTCGGGAATCAGGAAGAAAAACACAACCTGGAAAGACATATAACTTGCGTAACGCCAGACCTGGAACTTATCTTTATGGTCTAACCCCCAGCGTTTCATCGCCTGGAGGCCGAAGACGACGACCGCCAGCGTGTAGAGCGCGGCGTACCAGAACCCCACCGGACGCCCGCCGAAGGAGAGCGCTTCGTACGCCCAGCCGCGGTAGGGCCAGTACTCCTTTCCCGGCCCGCCGATCTTGACGGCGGAAAGCGAGTAGCAGAACAGGAATGCCACGCCGAGCCACGAGAAGCGGTCGCCGCGCCGCCCGGTCAGGACCAGCGTGCTGAGCGCCGCCAGCGCCAGCGCGCCGCCCAGCGCCGCGGGCAGCGCGCGCACGAACTCCACCGACGCCTGGCCGCCGTAAAGCCACAATCCCAGAAAGGCCGCGAGCGTCAGCGCCGCCGCGCGCCAGCCGTTCCCCGTGTATTCGTTCTCCAGCCGCAGCCCCAGCGACTTCAAAAATCGCGCGGGAAACTCCGCGCCGATGAGAACGAAGGCGTGATCGAAGGGAACCGTTTCCGCGCTCGCGCGCCCGTCTTGTTCGATCTTCAGCCGCGCCCGGCGGTCGCCGAACTCCTCGACCTGGGAATTCAGCACGGCGCGAATCCGCCCGCTGGCGATGGCTTCCTCCAGCTTTGCCTGATTGTCTTTGAAGAGCCGCGAGAACCGCTCGCCGCGATAGCTGAGCACAACTTCGTTCCGCTCCGCCAGCGTCAGCGCCGCTTCCGCCGCGCTGTTTCCGCCGCCCACCACCAGAATCTTTTCGTTCTCGTACTGCTTCGGACTGTACAGGCGATGATAGACGCGCTCCTGCTCTTCGCCCGGAACTTTCAACTTGCGCGGGCTGCCGCGCTGCCCCGTGGCGAGAATGACGCGCCGCGCGCGGTACTCGGCCTTTTCGCTCACCACACGGAGCGTGCCGTCGGGCCGTCGTTCGAGCGACTTCAGCCCTTCTTCCGTGCGCACGTCGAGCCGGTTCTCGCGCACGATCTGGTGCCAGCGGGCGACGAGTTCCTCCTTCGTCGCGCCGTCGAGCCAGAGCTTGCCTTTGGGCGGCACGGCGTCGGGCTCGGCGTAAACCCATTTGCCTTCCGGAAATTCTTCCACGGTGTTGGCGATGCGGTTCTTTTCGAGGACGAGCGTCCGCAGCCCCTTCTCCTGCGCGGCGAGCGCGGCATTCAATCCTGCGGCGCCCGAGCCCACAACGATGACGTCGTAGCCCTCTCCGTCCGCCAGCCGCGCGTCGGGTTTGGAGGCGATGTGCTCGATGACGTTGAAGCCCTGCTCCATCGCCATCTTGATGACCGGCGCGCCCGCCAGATCGCCGATGACGTACACGCCCGGCACGCTGCTTTCGAAGTTGGACTTCACCTCCGGCCGGCGCTCAGTCATGTCCGCGCTGGTGAAGATGTCAACGAGAAGCTGCTTGGCCTTCGCGATCATTCCGAATCCCGGCTCCGCTCCTGTCGCGGCGCTCGATGAGCGCCGCGACCGCGGCGCCGCCCCGCGAGTGTCATCGCGGGCCCTGCGACCGTTTCTGGATTCTTTCCGCCAGCGCGCGGTCCAGTCGGTTCCGAACGTCATCCGGCAACGGCAGTGGTTCGGTGTTGCAGTAGATTTCGATGGTTTTCCGGCAGGTGTCCACGACGAGACGGCAGTCCTCGCACAGCGCCAGGTGTTCTTCAAGGCGCCGCGCCAGCTCGGGCGTCAGCTCGGAGTCGAGGTATTCGGAAAGTTGTCGAATGACTTCTTTACACTTCAATGGGCTACCCCTTGCGAAAATGCCGGTTCAGGCGTTCGCGCAGCTTCAGCCGCGCGCGCAACAGCCGCGATTTCACGGCCGGCACGGAAAGGCCCAGCGCCTCCGCCGTGTCTTCGGTCGAAAATCCCTCCACGTCGCGCAGCAGGAAGACCGCGCGGTACGGCAGCTCCAGACTTTCCACGGCGCCGTTCAGGAGCCGTTGCAGCTCGTCTCTGGCAAACTGCTGCTCGGGATTGTCGCGCCAGTCTTCCACCTCGCGCGGCATGAAGGAATCGTCTTCGCCTTCCACGGGCTCGTCGAGCGAGAGGGGCGGCGCGCCGCGGCGCTTGCGCAGCTTCATCAGCGCTTCGTTCACCGTGATGCGCACCAGCCAGGTGTAGAAGCGCGAGTCGCCCTGAAACTGCTCGAGCTTTTCGTACGCCTTGAGCATCGCTTCCTGGAGGACGTCTTCGGCGTCTTCGTGATTTCCCGTGATATTCAGCGCCACGCGGTAGATGTTCCGATCGTACTGCCGCACCAGACGCGTAAACGCCTCGGCGTCGCCCGCGCGCGCTTCCGCGACGAGGGTAGCTTCGTTGTCCAGGTGCGTGGGCATCGTTGGACGCAGCGCCGGCCCGGCGACTGGCGCGCCGCGCTCTTTCCGCAGACGCCCTTCCTCGAGGAATCCTTCGGGCCGCTCATTCCATCCGATGCGCCCCGGAAAGGAACGTCGCAACTTTCTTCTCGTCTGCCTGGCCGGCCCGGCCTCAGGACGCGTCGCCGGCGCCCACTCCCGAATCGGGCGTCGGCGCGCGCCGCTGCGGAAACATCGCCGCCAGCCAGTCCGCCGACTCGCCGTAACCGCTCGAGACCGTCGAGCCCAGCCCGGCGACGAGAAGCACCGCGGCCACCGCGGCGCCGGCGATGGGAATCAGTTGCAGCCCCGTCCAGACGGCCACGCCGGCCAGGGCAGCGAGCCAGGTCCGCGAGGCCCCCGCCAGCCGGCGCCCCAACGCCAGACTCAGTCCCGCGTAGCCCAGCGCGACGCTGGCCACCAGCCAGAGCGTCACGAAAACCGCCAGCAGCGCGGTCGCGGCGCGCGCGGACGCCACGCCGATATACAGCAGGTTCGTCACGCCGAAGACCGCCGCGCCCGTCACCAGCGTCAGCAAGGGCCGCGAGACGGCCGCTTCGGCCACCCGCTCCACGCGCCGCCCGCGCGCTCCCACCAGCGCCAGCAGCGCCAGACCGAAATTCACCAGCACCGCCGTCACCACGGACTTCAAGCGCGGCACGCGCTGCCCGGGTAGATAGATCCATTCCTGCGATTCGTGACCGCCGGAAGCCTCGGCGCCGGGCGCCATCACCAGCGGCCCACCCACCGCCACCGCTTCGCCGCCCACCTTCGCGCCGGAGGCTAGTTGCATCCCCCCGCCCGCCGCCACCGCATCGCCCATCACTCTTCCCGAAATTTCCACTTCGCCGCCGATCGTCACCGCGTCGCCGTAGAGGTCGCCCTCGACTCGAATGGCGCAGAGAAAGCAGACGGCGTCGCCGGCCGTCTGGCCCTTGGGAATGACAATGTCGCGGGCGAAGCTCAGGGCGTCGTCCTGGGCGCGCGCCGGCGTCGCGCCAGACACCAGACCGGCCAGCAGAGCGATCATCGCAAAGGATTTAGGCACGCGGTTTCCCTCCCGGCTCGGCCTGCCAAAAGCCGACTCGCCAACCTATGCCGGAGCGGGGCATAAAGTCAACCGGCACAAAGGGCTGCCGGCGGACACAAGAAACGGACGAAATTGCTTGACATACTGTGTAGCGCATGGTAAGTGATGAAACATGGTAGCGGGTGGTCCACAGTCTGAGCTGCGCGAAAACCTTTCGCTGGAATTCCGCCGCGGCGCGCTGGTCCTCGCCGTCCTCACCCGATTGCGCCAGGAGCAGTACGGTTATTCGCTCAAACGCGCCCTCGCCGAGCAGGGTCTGGAGATCGACGAGGGCACGCTCTATCCCTTGCTGCGCCGCATCGAGTCGCAGGGCCTGCTCAAGAGCCGCTGGCGGCTCGAAGACAGCCGCCCGCGCCGCTACTACCGCCTGACCGCCGCCGGCGAGGCGGCGCTCGAAGACTTGAGTCGCGAGTGGCGCGCCCTCGCCCGCGCCATGGAGCGGCTGCTCGGCTGAGAGGAGAATTCGGTCATGGAACTCATCGCGCGTTATGTCCATGAAGTAGGCCGTCAGCTTCCCTCCCGAATGCGCGCCGACGTCGAGGCCGAGCTCTATTCGCTGCTGACCGAAACGCTCGAGGAGCGCGCCCGCGCGTCCGGCCGGCCCGCCGACGCTGCGCTCGCCACCGACGTGCTGCGCGAATTCGGCTCGCCCCGGGAGGTCGCCACCCGCTACGCGCCCGAGCCGCAGTACCTCATCGGCCCGCGCCTCTTCCCCGCCTACAAAATAGTGGTCAAGATCGTGCTCGTGATTCTCGGCGCGCTGTTTATCGCGCTGGGCGTCATGGCCGTGCTCGCCACACCCGGCGGCCCGCTCGACCGCATGACCCCCGCGGCGCTCTTCGGCCTGACGTGGCGGTTTATCACCACCTCCTTCTTCAACCTCGCGCTCGTCACCTTCTCGTTTGCCCTCGCCGAGCGGCTGCATTTCCACCCCAGAATCGAGCCGGAGCCGTGGGACCCCGCCACGCTTCCGCCCGTCGAAGACCACGACCGCATTTCTCCCGCCGGTCATGTCTTTTCCCTTTACGCCACGCTGGCGCTGGTGATTCTCTTCAACTTCTTCCCCTCCTACGTCGGCATCTTCTACCTTACCGACGGGCATTGGCACATGCTCCCCCTGCTGCGGCCCGAGTTCGGCATGTATCTGCCGCTGCTGAATATCGGGTGGGCGCTGGCTTTCGCGCTTAATCTTGCCGTCCTGCGCCACGGCCGCTGGCGTCCTGTGACGCGCTGGGCGGAGTTCGGCCTGGGCCTCTTCGGCGGCACCATCGTCCTCCTCATCATCCTCGGCCCCCCCGTCTTCCGCTACGACTGGATCGTTAAAGGCGTTCTCAAAGTCATCTTCGCCATCATCCTTATCGAAGCCGGAACGCGCCTGTACCGGCTGCTGACCCGTAAACCCCCCGCGCCACTGTCGCCCGCGCCGTCTTTGTGAGCCCGCCGCACGCGCCCCTCTCGCGTCATTCTCGCGAAGGACGGCGATCCCGACCGAAGCGTCGGGACGGGAATCCCGTGGTGACACGCGCGGAAATCGAAAGATCGAAAGCCGCGAGCCTTTTGGGGCGGCCGCGCTTCGACTGGCTCAGCGTCCCGAAGCGAAGTCTCGGGACAAGAGCCGCCCCGACGACCGGTTTGCGCGGCCGGCGGCGCTCGATCCGAAATTCAGGATTCTCGATTCAAGACGGGTGAAATGTCGGATGACCGAGCTCGGAGGCACGCTCGAAGGTGGCACCGACGGGGTCGGCTGACTACTTGACTTTTTTGTCCGATTAACCTACGCTGGGTGGGACGTTATGGGTAGTTGCCTCCACTGCGGCACGATGTGTTGTTGCTGTTGTCGTCGGCCGACGTGTGGAGGATTACCGCCCAGGTAGTTCAAGACCAAGCGCTTTAATCCCACCCACCGTCGGACGAAGCCAGGTCCGGTGGTGGGTTTTTCTTTTTGGAGCCGCAAGCATGAAAGCCTCAAACGCCTTGTGGAAAGAACGACTGCTCGACCGCATGCCCGAAGCGCTGGCGCGCGAAGTGGAGATTTACGAGACCGAACTCGAACTGCGCCGGCAGGGCAAGCTTGACGAGCGTCTGTTCGCCGAAACGCGCCTGCGGCGGGGCGTTTACGGCCAGCGCTACGATAACGGCCAGCGGCATGACGGCAAGAAGGTGCAGAACCTCGGCTACCCTTCCAAAGACCTGACGAAAGGGCCGGGCACACTGTGGGACGCGCCGGGGATGCAGCGTATTAAGATTCCGGCGGGGGGGCTGAACGCCGAGCAACTGGAGACGCTCGCCGAACTCGCCGAGGAATATTCCGACGGCGTGGCGCACGTCACCACGCGGCAGGACTTCCAGCTCCACTACGTGCACATTGACGACACACCGACGCTGATGCGGCGGCTGGCGGCGGTGAAGATCACAACGCGCGAAGCGTGCGGGAATACCGTCCGCAACGTGACGGGCTGCCCCTACGCGGGCGTCTGCCCCGACGAAACGTTTGACGTGACGCCCTACGCCCGCGCCCTGTCGCGCTTCCTGCTGGGGCATCCGGACACGCAGAATTTCGGGCGCAAATTCAAGCCGGCGTTCAGCGGCTGCTCGCAGCACGCCTGCGGCCTGACCAGCATGCACGATCTCGGCTTCATCGCCGTGAAGCGGCAGGAGAACGGCGTCGAGAAGCGCGGGTTTGAGATGTACGTCGGCGGCGGGCTGGGGACCGTTCCCTATCAGGCGAAGCTGTTCGAATCCTTCGTGCCGCCGGAAGAGATTCTGCCGCTATCGCAGGCGATTGCGCGCGTCTTCGCGCGTTACGGCGAAAAGAAGAACCGCAACCGCGCGCGCATCAAATTCCTGGTGAGCGACTGGGGGATTGAAAAATTCCGCGAGGCGGTGCTCGAAGAGCGCGCGACGCTCGCGCCCGATCCGCGCTGGAGGGAATTTCTGGAGGGCGCGGAAGACTTTGCCGAGGAGCCGCTGCACCCGCCGGGCGAACTCCCCGAAATTCTTTCCCGCCCGTTCGCACAGTGGGTGAAGACGAACGTGCGGCCGCAGCGCCAGGAAGGCTACGTCGTCGCGACGGTCGCACTGCCCCTCGGTGACATCACGGCGGACCAACTCCGGTCGCTCGCGGATATCGTCCGCCGGTTCACGCGCGAGACGGTGCGGACGACCGTCGAGCAGAACTTCGTCATCCGCTGGGTGAGCAAGAGCGATCTTCCGGCGCTCTACGAAGCGCTCGCCGCGGCGGGTCTGGCCGAGCCGGGCGCCG
>CAZKXX010000010.1:28705-56364 GCA_964556705.1 uncultured Acidobacteriota bacterium | reverse complement strand
TCGCGCTCGACCGCGGAGGCCTGGTCGGCGCCGACGGCCCCACGCACCACGGCCTCTACGACCTCGTCTATCTCACGGCGCTCCCGCACATGGTCGTCATGGCGCCGAAGGACGAAAACGAACTTCGCCACATGCTCTACTCGGCGCTCCAGGTGGACGGCCCGGCGGCGCTCCGCTACCCGCGCGGCAACGGTCTCGGCGTCCCGCTCGACCCCGACTTCAAGAAGCTCGAAATCGGCAAGGGAGAAATCCTGCGCGAGGGCTCGGACATCGCCATCCTGGCGCTCGGCAGCATGGTCTATCCCTCGCTCGAAGCCGCCGAACGGCTGGAAGCGCTCGGCATCCGCGCCACGGTCATCAACGCGCGCTTCGTGAAGCCGCTCGACGAAGAGTTGATCTGCGTGCTCGCCGCCGAAAAGCAGTTTCTCGTGACCGCCGAAGAAGGCACCGAAGCGGGCGGCTTCGGCGCGAATGTCGCCGCCCTGCTCCACGACCGCAAAATTCCCACCAGCATCCTGCGCATCGCCGTCCCGGACCGCATCATTCCGCACGGCGCGCCGAACCTCCTGCACGCCAAGTACGGTCTCGACGTGGATGGCATCTACGAGCGCATCAAGCAGTTCGCGCAGGAGTGCCCCGCGCACAGCGAGGTGAAATACCGGTCTATCCTGCGGCCGTAACCACGCAGCACAGCAACGCGAAATTCCGCATCGCTGGTGAAATACCGGTCTATCCTGCGGCCGTAACCACGGGGCCTCACGGTCAGGCGGAACGCCGCCGGGAATCCGGATGCGCGCCTTCCCGGGCAAGGAACACCGTCGGGCTTACCGACTCTTTGCCGGCCGGACCTCCCACTTCACCCGCCCAGCGAAGGGATCCGACCTCAGGGTGAATCCTTTCCTCGTATCGGAAAGCTCGAGCCGGTGCAGTTCGCCTTCGGGAAGTGCGAACAGACCCACGGCGCCGGTCCGATCTGCCGAGAAGATGCGCAGTTCGACCTCATTCCAGTCCATTTCACCCGTGTGCTGAGCAACTCGCAGGTGGGGAATCACAGACCCGTTCTTCACGAGCAAAACCACGGGAATCTGCCCCGCTTGAATCGCGTGCCATTGTCCTCCCACGTAGGCCTTTCCCGTCTGATAGTCAATCCAAGTGCCCGGCGGCAGATAAACCTTTCGTGTCTCCGCCCAATCGAATAGCGGCGCCACCAGGAGGTCGGCGCCGAAAAGGTACTGGTCGTCAATCAACCACGAGGTGGGATCGTCGGGATACTCAAAGAAGAGCGCGCGCAGCATCGGCCAGCCCTCGCCCGACGATTGCTTCGCCTGAGCGTAGATGTAGGGCATCAGCGAATATTTCAACTCGACGATGCGACGGAAGTCTTCGACGAACGCTCCGTCGAATGCCCAGGGCTCGCGGGGCGGCTGGCCGTGGCAACGCGTGTGGGATGTCAGAACTCCGAATGCCAGCCAGCGGCGATAGAGGTCGCGCGACGGAGGTTCCACAAAACCTCCGGCGTCGTGACTCCAGTAAGTGAACCCCGAAAGTCCGAAAGACAAGCCGGCGCGTAGCGTCGCCGCCATCGCCGAATCGGTATTCTCCGCGTCGCCTCCCCAGTGGACTGGATATCGCTGGCTGCCGGCCCAGGCACTGCGGGCCCAGATGATGGATTCGCCCGTCACCTTGCCGGTAATTTCTGCAACTGCGCGGTTGTAGCGGAGCGGATAAAGGTTGTGCTCGTAGAATCCCGTGCGCCCCGAAGCGTAGAGACCGGTGAAGGGCGAATCTTCACCGAAGTCGGCTTTGATGGCCCCGACGCCCATCTTGAGCAAGCCCGCCAGCAGTCCCTGGTACCATTCGACAGCTTGCGGGTTGGAGAAGTCGAGGATGGCATCCTCGGCCGGCAGTTCACCACCGTCGTCGCGGATCGCGTAGCCCTCGGAGACAATCCTGTCAAAAAGCTCGTTCTTGCTGGTGAAGTAGGGCAACTGCCACAGACTGATCCTGAAGCCCTGGTCGCGCAAATCGGAAATCATCCGGGCCGGGTCGCGGAAGCGGGACTTTGAGAACTGGTAGTCGCAGCGCCAATCGGTCTCAAACCATCCGGTGTCGAGGTGAATCACGTCGCTCGGAATGCGGTGCTCGCGCAGCCGCGCGGCCACGTCGCGCACCTCGTCTTCGGACTTGTAAGTGATGCGGCTCATCCAGAGGCCGAAGGACCACAGCGGCGGGACGGGACTGCGCCCCGTTAGGGCGGTGTACTCGGAGAGAATCTCCTTGGGATTTCCCAGGAAAATAAAGAGGTCGAGTCCTTCGTCGCCCGTATAAATTGTATTTGACTGGTCGAAGGCCTGGCCGAAGTCGAACGTCACCGGAGCGCTGGTGTGAACGAACATTCCGTAGCCGTGGCTGCTCAGGAAAAACGGGATGGGCTTGTACAGGAGCGGCGTCTGCGCCCCCATCGCGTCGCGCGTGTAGGCGACCACCTTCTGCCCGCGCTTGTCGAGGCGAGTGAAAGACTCGCCGCAGCCGAAGATTTTCTCGTCGTGCGCGAGCCGGAAGCTTGCGGCGATGCTCCGGCCGAGGTCGCTGGCGCGGCGGATGAAGGAAAAGGGCACCGGCTGGGCGAAGGAGCGCGTCTCACGAAGATTCTGGGTCTCGGTGAGGAGGCGGCCCGCGGCGTCGCGGAACTCGATCCGCCACGGGTCGCGAACGAGGCGCACGCTGCCGTGCGCGCTCGTGTAGGTCACCGCATCTCCGGCGGATTGAACTTTCCAGGAACGGTCCCGCGGCGGCTCAGCGACGAGCATCGGCGAGGGCGTCTCGCGCCAGGCGACGGCGCGGGTTGCCAGCCGCAGCCTCACCGTGCGCGGACTCACAAACGAAATGGAGAATGGCAGGACCGGGTCCTGGTCATACTCCGTCCCGGGAAAATCGCCGGAAGCGGCGCGGCTGAACCCGAGATCCAGCTTGTTGAAGGACAAGGCGGGCCGCCGCACGTGGCGCACCCATTCGAGAGAGCCCTCACCCGTCGCCGGGTCAAAACTCGTAACGCGGTTGGCGACAAAGAACAACTGTTCCGGCTTCTGGAACTCCTGGCTCACGTCCACGGGTTCCCCCATCAGCCGGGCCATCGCGGCGCCGGGGAGCAAGAACACGCTCGCGAGGATTGCAGCCGAAACCCACGCTGCGGAGAGCAACCCGCCATATTTCGATCTGCGAATGTCCGATTCCATGCGCGTCCCCTTTCTGTCGAGGTGGTGACGAAAAAAGCTCGTATCGAGGTCCGGAGGGTCTAGCGGCGGCTCCCAGGAAGCGAGCGCGGAGCGCTCGGAGGCCCGCTGTCGCGGACTTGCCGGCAGAGGTGGAAGCAGCCGTCAGAGCGTCCAGCCGGCGCGATACTCGCGATGCAGAAATTTCGCCGCAGCGGAGTCATTCGTCACTTTCAGGTTGCCACCGTCCCACGCGAGCTTCTTCCCCGCTCGCAGCGCCGCGTTGCCGAGTAGGATGGTTTCCGTAACGCGCGCCGTGAATTCGAAATTCGCTCCCGCGGGCGCGCCGCCCTTGATCGCGTCGAGCCACTCGCGGTCATGCCCGGGCGATCGCGGAAGCGTTTTGGGCGGCGGCTGGAAGGCGCGCATCTTTGACGACGGAATCAATCTCGGCCGGCGGCCGTTGAAACCGCAGAGCAGCGTTCCGTTGTCGCCGAAGAACATCAGGCCTTCTTTTCCGTCTTCCTCGCCGAACGCTTCGCCCTCTTCGAGTTCTTCCGGCCGTGGCGGCTTGAGCCCGCCGTCGTACCAGGTGACGGTGACGGGCGGCACCTCGCCGCGCGCCGGGAAGTGGAAATGCACGATCGAGGCGAGCGGAAAACTTTCCTCGTTCACCGCCGTCGAGCTCGCTTCGACGCTTTCGGGCGCTTCCAGCCTGAGGACGCGGAAGAGCGTATCGAAACTGTAGCAGCCCATATCGCCGATCGCGCCCGTGCCGAAGTCAAACCAGCCGCGCCAGACGAAGGGATGATAGGCGCGGTGGAACGGCCGGAAAGGCGCGGGGCCGAGCCAGAGGTCCCAGTCGAGCCCGTCCGGGACAGGCTCTTCGTTTTCCGGCCGCGCGATTCCCTGCGGCCAGAACGGCCGGCTCGACCAGTTGACGACACGGCGCACCGGGCCGATCGCGCCCGCCCAGATCCATTCGCAGAGCAGGCGCGTGTCTTCGGACGCCTGGTTGCCGACCGCGACTTGCGTAGCGAGCCCCGAAGCGCGGGCCGCCTCCGCCAGGCGCCGCGCTTCGAGAATCGAATGCGTCATGGGCTTCTGGCAGTAAACGTGTTTCCGCTTGCCGAGCGCGGCGAGCGCGATGACGGCGTGCGTGTGGTCGGTCGAGCCGATGATGACGGCGTCGAGATCTTTCTCCGCGTCCAAAAGCTCGCGGTAATCGGCGTAGGCGCGGCAGGGTTCGGCCCGGCCGGACTCGGAGCGCGAGGAGTAGAACGCCTCCACCAACCGCCGAGCCGGCTCGCGTCCGCAGACGGGGCCGGCCCAGTCGCTTCCCCACTCGGCGTATTTCGGCCCCAGCAGCCGCCGCTGCTTGTTTCGAATCTCGTTCGTTCCCCATTCGACGTAATCGGCGGACCCACGGTTCGGGTCGGCGACAGCCACGACGCGCACGTCGGGGCATTCCAGAAAATTCATCATCACGCGCGTCCCCTGCGAGCCGACGCCGACGCAGGCGATCGTAATTTTTTCGCTGGGCGCGACGAATCCGCGCCCACCGAGCACATGGCGCGGCACGAGGACGAGCGAAGCCGCGGCCGCCGCACTCCGAACGAAACCGCGACGAGACATTCGCGAGCTATTTCCGATCCGGCTTTTCCGCGGCTTATTCATGAGGGCACCTCGCAGCAAGACTTCGTGTCCGCGTCCGACGAGCTGGGCGATTCCCCTCCTACACCATCCGCGGCGCGAACTCAACCCGTTCGCGCTTTCTTTCGGCCCGGCGGAGCGGTAGGCTTTTCCGCAGTGAGCGGAGAACGCGCGAAAAAGTTGCGGCTCGACCGGCTGCTCGTCGAGCGCGGCCTCGCCGACTCGCGTGAGAAGGCGCAGGCGATGATTCTGGCGGGCCAGGTGCTCGTGGACGAGCAGAAGGTGGAAAAGTGCGGCGCCGCGGTCGCGGCGGGCGCGCGGCTGCGCCTGCTCGGCGAGCTGATGAAGTATGTGAGCCGCGCGGGGCTGAAGCTCGAAGACGCGCTCGCGCACTTCGGCCTGCGCGTCGAGGGCAAGGTCTGTCTCGATCTCGGCGCTTCGACGGGCGGCTTCACGGACTGCCTGCTGCAAGGCGGCGCGGCGAAAGTTTTCGCCGTGGACGCGGGAACGAACCAGCTTGACTGGAAGCTGCGTCGCGACCGGCGCGTCGTCTCGCTTGAAAAGACCAACGCGCGTTATCTTCGGCCCGAGCGGCTCGGTGAATGCGTCGAGTTTGTCACCATGGACGTCTCCTTCATTTCGGCGACGCTGATCCTGCCCGCCCTGCCGCCGCTCCTGGCTCCTGGCGCGCGCGTCCTGGTGCTCGTGAAACCGCAATTCGAGGTCGGCCGCGAGCAGGTCGGCCGGGGCGGCATCGTGCGCGACCCGAAGCTGCACGAGGAGGCGGTGAAGAAAGTCGCGCAGAAGCTCACCGAGCTGGGCTTTCGCGACCTTGCGACGCATCCGAGCTGCCTGCCGGGGGCGGAAGGCAATCAAGAGTTTTTCGTGCATGCGATTTGGAGAGAAAGCATTTAGAATTGTCCGTCGCCATGGCCACCAGCACGCGCATCAAGAGGATCGGCATCATCTCCAAACCCAAGAAGGCGGAGATCCGCGACATCGTTCCGCCTTTGCTCGACTGGCTGCGCAAGCGCGAGATCGAAACCTACGTGGACAAAGAGACGAGCGCGCTGGTCGAGAGCCGCGAGCGCAGCCTCTCGCGGAACGAACTGCCGGACCACGCGGATCTCCTCGTCGTCCTGGGCGGTGACGGAACGCTGCTGGCGGCGGCGCGGGCGCTGCATCGCAAGCCGGTGCCGATTCTCGCCGTCAATCTCGGCGGGCTCGGCTTCCTCACCGTCATCACGCAGGATGAGCTGTATCCGGCGCTCGAAGGCGTGCTGGCCGGAGAGTACGCCACCGAGCGGCGAGTGCAGGTGGCGGGCGAGCTCGTCCGCGCCGATGAGTCGATCTCCAAGTTTCTCGCCCTGAATGACGTGGTGCTCAACAAAGGCGCCATCGCCCGCATCCTGGATTTCGACGTGCTCGTGGACGGGCGCTTCATCTCCACTTACAAGTCCGACGGGCTCATCGTTTCCACCCCCACGGGCTCGACGGCCTACTCGCTCGCCGCCGGCGGGCCCATCGTCCTCCCCAACGTCTCGGCCTTCATCATCACGCCCATCTGCGCGCACACTCTTACCCACCGCCCTATCGTGCTTCCGGACACCGCGTCGATCGAAGTGGTCGTCAAAAGCCAGCGTGAAGCCGCTTACCTGACCGTGGACGGCCAGGTCGGCCTCGCCGCGCATAGCGAGGATATCGTGCGCATGCGCAAGTCCGACTCCTACGTCGAGCTGATCCAGCCGCCGGGGAAGGATTACTTCGAAATATTGCGGAGGAAATTGAAGTGGGGGGAACGTTAGGGATCCCGGCGAGCGCCTCTGCGTTAGGTCCGCGCGGAAGTGGCAGTCAAATGATATGATTTCCGTTGATGAGTCCGACCGTCTTCCGCCGCGGAGGCTTTCGCTTTTACTTCTTTTCCCGGGAAGAGCGGCGAATGCACGTGCACGTCTATCGGCCGGAAGGCGAGGCGAAGTTCTGGATCGAACCGAAGATCGAGTTGGCGCAAAATCACGGCTTGTCGAAGCGCCAGTTAAACGCCGCTCGTCGCCTCATTGTGGAGCACGAAGATGAGATCCGCTCAGCCTGGAAAGAGCACTTCAAAAGTTGAAGTCACGAACATCTCGAAGCATGGCTTCTGGCTCCTGCTCGATGAGCGAGAGCTGTTTCTGTCTTTCGAGGAGTTCCCGTGGTTCCGCGACGTCCCCGTAGGGAAATTGCTCAACGTCGAACTGCCGCATCCTCACCATTTGTACTGGCCTGACCTGGACGTGGATCTCGCCGTCGAATCAATCGAGCACCCCGAACGCTACCCGCTGATCAGCAAAGCGGGGGGAAGGTGAAGGCGCTCCCCCGGCCGCCAGACCGGCTGGCGCAGACCGTAGTTCCGAACGGTCTGTGATCTCGCGGAGCGGTTGATCGCAAGTTGTACGGGCGCAGCATGCTGCGCCCGTACATTTACATTGCCTCGCCGGCGATCAGGTCTTCCACGCGTTCGCGCGGGCGGATGAGTTCGGCGCGGTCGCCCTCGACCATCACTTCGGCGGGGCGCGGGCGAGTGTTGTAGTTCGAGGCGAGCACGTAGCCGTACGCCCCGGCGGTCATGATGGCGAGCAGGTCGCCGGGTTCGACGTCGGCCATTTCGCGGTCCTGCGCGAGGAAGTCTCCGGTCTCGCAGAGCGGTCCGACAACGTCGGCCTTGAACGCCGGGCTTTCGCGTCGCGCAACGGGAAGAATTTCGTGGTACGAGCCGTAGAGCGTGGGCCGCATCAGGTCGTTCATGCCCGCGTCCACGACGATGAAATTCTTGTGCTGGTTGCGTTTCACGTAGAGCACGCGTGCCAGCAGAATTCCCGCGTCGCCCACGAGCACGCGCCCCGGCTCGACGATCAGCCGGTAGCGGGTGCCGCGCAACCGCGCGGCCAGCTCGCCCGCCAGGCGCTCGAAATCGAGCGGCTGCTCCTGCGCGTAGCGGATGCCGTAGCCGCCGCCTAAATCGAGATCCTCAACTTCCGTGCCTTCCGCTTCCAGACGTCGCGCTACTTCGAGGATTTCTTCCAGCGCCTTCAGAAACGGTTCGATTTCGAGGATCTGCGACCCGATGTGGCAGGCGACGCCGCGGATTTGGAGGTGCTTCGAAGCCGCCGCGCGCCGGTAGAGTTCCAGCGCTTCGCATTTCGGCACGCCGAACTTGTGAACGACCTGGCCGGTGGAAATGTAGGGATGCGTCTCCGCCACCACGTCCGGGTTCACGCGGATGGAGACCCGCGCGGAGCGGCCGGCGGCTTGCGCGCGCGCTTCGAGCAACTGGAGTTCGCCCGCCGACTCCACGTTGAACATGCGCAGTCCGGCGGCGAGGCCGGCGTCCATTTCCTCTCGGGTCTTCCCGACGCCGGAAAAGACCACGCGCTTCGGGTCGGCGCCCGCGCGCAGCACGCGCGCCAGTTCCCCGCCCGAGACGACGTCGAAGCCCGCGCCGGCTTCGCCGAGCAGCCGCAGGATTCTCAGGTGCGAATTCGCTTTAACGGAGTAGCACACCAGGCTCGGAATCCGGGCGAGCGCGCGCTCGACGGCGGAGAAATTGGCGAGAATTCGCGCCCGGCTGTAAACGTAGGTCGGCGTCCCGAATTCGGAGGCGAGCGATTCGAGGGAGACTGACTCGGCGTGCAGCCGCCCCGTGCGGTATTCGAAGGGATTCATCCTCGAACCTTGAGGAGGAGCATCGTCTGGTCGTCGCGCCGCGGGCGGCCCTGCTCGTAACGCGCGATTTCGGCGAAGACCATTTCCAGGATGTCTTCAGCGGAGCGCGAAGCGTGTTCGCGCAGGAGTGCTTCCAGCCGTCGCGAGCCGAATTCCTCCTGCTGCGGATTCGACGCCTCGAGGAGGCCGTCGGAAAAGAAGGCGAGCACGTCGCCCGGAACGAGCGTTACGGTCGTTTCCTGATGCTCGACGTTGTCGAGCAAACCGAGCGGCACGCCCTCCACGCGCAGCGGTTTCGCGTGCCCGTCGCGCACCAGGATGGGAAGCGGCATTCCGGCGTTCGCCAGGCGCAGCGTGCGCGACTTCGCCTGCCACAGGCAGTAGGTGAGCGTGATGAAGTGGCCCTCGATGCGGCGCTCGAGCAGCATCACGTTAAGCTTCTTCAGCATTTCGGGCGCGGAAGGCTTCTGCGGGGCCAGACTGCGCAGGATGCCGCTCGCCATGGCGCCGTAAAGGGCCGCGGGAGCGCCCTTGCCGCTCACATCTCCCACCAGGATGGCGTGCTCGTCCTTGCCGTACCTCAGGAAGTCGTAAAGGTCGCCACCCAGTTCGTAGGCGGGGAGAAAGCGCGCGCACATTTCCAGCCCCGGAATCACCGGGCAGAGCGCCGGCATGAGGTGGAGCTGGATCTCGCGCGCGCGTTCGAGATCGCGCTCCATCAGCCGCTCGCTGCGCACGACCTTCTCGTAGAGGCGCGCGTTTTCAATCGCGATAGCGATCTGCGGCGCCAGCGTCGAAAACACGCGCACGTGGCTTTCGGTGAAGTAGCCGGGCTCGGGGCTCTCCAGGTGCACGACGCCGATTACCCGGTCGCGGTGGATGAGCGGCACGGCCATCTCCGAGCGGGTTTCCTGATTGACCTCGATGTATCGGGGGTCGGCGTTCACGTCCGACACGACGACCGGCTGTCGCAGGCTCGCCGCCGAGCCGACAATCCCCTGCCCGAAACCCACCGTGCAGCGCTCCGGCATCTGCTCGTTCTGCCGGATCGAGAGGACGGCATTGAACGTTTTCGTCTGCTCGTCGGCGAGCAGAATGCTGAAGCGGTGGTAATCGATGACCCGCTTGGTCAGCGTGGCGATGGTGCGCAGCAAATCGTTCAGGACGAGGGTCGAGCTCAGCTCGCGCGCGATTTCGTAGAGCAACTGGAGCTGCTTCGCCTGGCGAACGCTGCGCCGGTAGAGCCGCGCGTTTTCGAGGGCCAGCGCCATTCGGCTGGCGAGTAGTTCCAGGAGGTTCAGGTGCTGCTCGGTGAAGAAATCGGGCCAGGACGCCTCAAGGTCCAGCACGCCGATGACCCGGTTCTTGACGATCAGCGGAATGGCGAGCTCGGAACGGATCTGGGGCAGCGACTGGATGTAGGCCGGCTCGCGCGAGACGTCGTTGACGAGCACGGAGCGCCGTTCGGCGACGGCGCGGCCGACGATGCCTTCGCCGACCTTGATGCGCAGCGTGCGGACCAGGTCTTCGGGATGGCCGACGCTGAAGCGGACCTTCAGCTCCTGCGTCTTCTCGCTGAGCAGGAGAATCGCGAAGACTTCGTAGTCGATGACCCGTTTGACGACTTCGGCGATGCGCCGCATCAATTCGTCGAGGTCGAGCGTCGAGTTGATGCGTTCGCTCACTTCGAGGAGGAGCGTAAGCAGTTCGGTCAGCTCGAGGGGCCGGGATGTGTATTTGGTGGTCTCGTGCATCGCTTGAGCAGCCGCGCGGAAGCGCCTCCCCGGCGATTCCCGTTCCCTGCACGGCGACCCGACCGGCGCGAGAGCGTCGCGCGGCAGGCTCTCACTCCGCCTCCGATGTCGCCGTGAAGCGTTTCATTGTAACATACCGCGCCGGAGGAGGCGGCGAGGCGGTCCCGATGAGGCGCCGGCGTTTCGAGCAACTCGTCGAGCAGGCGCTCGGGCGGCTTCCCCGGCGCTTCCGCGAAAGACTCGCGAACATCGCCGTCATCATCGAGGACTATCCGCCGCCGGAACTGGAACGCGAGGACGAAGACCTGCTGATGGGGCTCTACGTCGGCACGCCGCTCACTGAACGCAGCGTCGCCGAGGCGCATCCGCCCGACTGCGTTTACATCTTTCAGAAAAATATCGAAGAGGTCTGCGAAACGGACGACGAAATCCGCGAGGAAGTGCGGCTGACCGTCCTCCACGAACTGGGCCACCACTTCGGCCTGAGCGAGGAAGAGTTGGAGGACATCTGACACCGGGGACGGTTTGCGGCGCGGGACCGGCCGGGGTGGTTCATGCTGATCTTGGCGTTTGACACGACGAGCGAGCACGGCGGCGCGGGAATTTTTCGCGACAAAGAATGCCTGGCGCTCGCGCCGAACACCGGCCCGGCCAACCGGTACTCCGTGACACTTTACGAGATGGCGGACTCACTCGTCCGCGAATTGCGCGCCCGAGCGGGTTTCGAAAATCTCGCACTCTGCGACGTCGAATTGTTCGCGGCGGCGAACGGCCCCGGATCGTTCACGGGGATCCGTGTGGGTTTGGCGGCGGCGCAGGCGTGGTCGAAGGCATTCGGGCGGCCGGCGCGCGGCGTCTCGGTGCTGGAAGCGATGATCGAAGCGGCTGGTCCGAACGCGGAATACGCTGTTCCCGTCCTCGATGCGCGGCGGGGCGAGTTCTACCTGGGCATGTATCGACGCGGCCGCGAACAAAACGGCTCGAAGTTTCTCCTCGAAGGCGAAGCTCGGGTCCTCGGCCCGAAGGCCGCGCGTGCCGCGCTCGATGATCGCCGTAGCGCCGGGGCGGATTTCGTCTGCGTAGTCCGCGCCGAGGACGAAGCCACCCGGAAGTTGCTCGATGGCCTGCCGGAGCCGCCGACGGTCCGTCCAGTCCGCGGCTCGCTCGTGCCGGCTATCGCGCGCCTGGCGCTGGCCGCCGAACGTACCGGATCGAGCCCCTCGACTTCCACTCTCGACGCGTACTATATTCGCCGCTCCGACGCCGAGCTGCACTGGAAGGAGTAGCTCGCCGCGTTCCCGTATCTGGTTACAGACTCCTTCCACTTGCCGCGAGACGCTGACCGCGGAAAACTTGTTCCGATGAGACTCCGCCTCTTCGACCGGACCGACATCCCTAAAATCCTCGCGCTCCAGGAAAGGTGCCCGGAAGCGGCGCGATGGAAGGCGGCGGATTACCAGCGACTCGCGGAGAATCCCCGTTCGCTCGTCCTGGTGGCCGAGCTCGACACGATGGACCCGCCGAAACTCCTCGGTTTCGTAGCTTTTCAGCGCATCGTGGACGAGGCGGAGCTCTACAACCTGGCCGTGGATCCCAACCACCGCCAGCAGGGCGTCGGCCGCGCCTTGCTCGAAGCCGCCCAGCGGCGATTGATGCAGGCGGGAGTGAAGCGCATCTTTCTGGAAGTCCGAGTCTCGAACAAGGCGGCGATGTCACTTTATTCCGCCATCGGATTCGCCATCCACTCGCGTCGTGAAAACTACTACCGCGACCCGCCCGAAGACGCCTACGTCCTGGCACTGGAGCTGAACCCGCCGCACCTGTGGGAAGGAAAGTAAGCGGGCTGAAGGAGTTGCGCGCCGCGGCCGGCGGACTCTTTGCCCTCCCCGGTTTCGCTTGAACCCCTCGGGCCGCTGTGATAGGTTCCGAGTGAGCCATCTTAGCCGAGGAGGTGAACCGCCCATGGGCAGCCCTACCGAGGCCATCCGGGAGCAGTTGATGGCCAACGACCCCGAGTTTCAGCGCCTCCGCGAAGAACACGCCCGTTATAAAGCTCAGCTCGAACAACTGGCCTCGAAACCCTATCTGACCGAGCAGGATCAGATGGAAGAGGTCCGGCTGAAAAAGCTGAAGCTGAAGGTAAAGGACCAGATGGACATGCTGGTCCACAAGGCGACCAAAGTCGCCTGACGCCCCTGCACTGCTCGAGGGGCTGACTCCTTTCCGGGCCGGCGCACAGGCCGGCTGGGGCTCCGCGGCGGAACGCGACGCGCCCGACGGAGGACTGTATCCGGCGCGCGGCCGCGTCCTCGGACGAGAAAAAATCACGCATGGTCAAGGAGGGTTACTGGTACGGACTTCCGCTGATGCTGATCGCGGGCGGCCTCTTCGGTCTGCGCCTCTACATCCCCGGCGGATTTTTTTTCGTCCTGGCCCTTCTCGTCCTCAACTTTTTCCGCGACCCTGAGCGCGCCATTCCCGCCGACCCGAACGCCATCGTCTCTCCTGCCGACGGAAGAGTGGTCCAGATTGTGGGAGAAGTCCACGCCGGGCGGCCGGTGCAGCGCGTCAGCATCTTCATGTCCCCGCTCGATGTCCACGTGAACCGCTCGCCGATTGCCGGCGTCGTTGACGACGTCGAGTACCGCAAGGGCAAGTTCCGCGTCGCCTCGCTCGACGAAGCTTCAATAGAAAACGAGCAGAACGTTTTTCGCGTGGAGGGTGAGCAGGGGACGGTGGTCGTCAAACAGATCGCCGGCCTGCTTGCCCGCCGCATCGTATTCTGGAAGCGGCCCGGCGAAGCGCTGGCCCGCGGCGAGCGGCTCGGCCTCATCAAGTTCGGCTCCCGCGTGGACGTCCTGCTCAACCCGGAGGTTGAATTGTGCGTCAATCTGGGCGACCATATTCGGGCGGGGAGCAGTGTCCTTGGATACTCGAAATCCCAATCCTGATTCTCCCGGAAGGCGCGGCCTGCGGCGAGGCATCTATCTGCTGCCGAGCCTGTTCACGGTGGGCACGCTGGTCTGCGGCTACTACGCCGTTCTCTCCACGCTGCGCGGCACGCAGTTGCTTTCCGCCGGGCACGACGGTTCGCTGGCGCTCGCCGCGTTCGACAGCGCCGCGAAAGCCATCGGCTGGGCGGTGGTCTTCGACGCGCTCGACGGCCGCATCGCGCGGCTGACGAACTCCGCGTCCGACTTCGGCCGCGAGTTCGACTCGCTCGCCGATGTCATCGCCTTCGGCATCGCTCCGGCGGCGCTGGCCTACACCTGGGGCATCTGGGCGGTCCAGTACGCCGAGGGTCCGGCGCTTTCCTCGCATCTTCGTCAGGCCGGCTGGATTGTCACCTTCGGCTTCGTCATCTGCGGCGCCGCGCGCCTGGCCCGGTTCAACATCGAGAGCACCAGAGCGACGGCCGATCGCCGGCACTTCGTCGGCATGCCGATTCCGGCGGCGGCCGGCGTGGTGGCCGCCCTCGTCCACTGGGCCAAGACCCCCCTCGCCGAGTGGACGCTCGCCGCGGCTTGGCTCACGCTGCTCGCCATCCTCGCCTTCCTGATGGTCAGCCGCATCCGCTATCCAAGCTTCAAGTCGCTCGACCTTCGCCGGCGGCGGCCCCACGTCGCCATCATCTTCATCGGCCTCATCATCTGGGCCATCTGGGCGTATTCGGAACCCGTGCTGCTCACGATTGCGCTGACCTACGCGCTTTCGGGTCCGGTCGGTCGAGCCATCTCGCGGCTGCGTCCTCCTCCGCCCGCGCCCGAAGAGGTGCACGCCTCATGAGCCGCTCCGCAGATCGCTGGCGCGTGGCGGTCGTCGGGGCGTCGTCGTTGCTCGGCAAGGAAGTGGTTACGGTGCTCGAGGAACGCAAGTTCCCCGTCAGCCGCCTGGTGCGTCTGGCCGCCCCCTCCGACGAGCCTGACCTGCCCGTGCTCGACCTCAACAGCGCGGAGGAGGAAATCGCCGACGACGAATCGGCCGCCGCGGACCTCGATCTGGTTTTCCTCGCCTCGCCGCTCGGGACCGAACCCGTTTTTCTCCGCGGCGCGGCGAAGCACGCGCCGGCCGTCGTCGATCTCGGTTCGGCCTTGAAGTCGTCCGAGAGCGCCCCGCTGCGGATTCCTTCACTCGAAGGCGGCTCGCCGCGCGCGCGGCAGGCCGTTCGCGTCGTCTCGCCGCACCCGGCGGCAATTGTCCTGAGCACGCTGCTGCTTCGCCTTTCGAGTGCGGGCTTGACGAGCGCCGTGGCGGAAGTTTTCGTCTCCGCATCGGAACTGGGCGCGCGCGCCGTGGAGGAGCTTCAGAAGCAAACCGTGAATCTGCTGAGCTTTCAGAAAATCCCGAGCGCGGTCTTCGGCGCGCAACTCACGTTCAACCTCCTTCCGCGCCTCGGCACCGATGACCACCTGAAGGAAGCGGGCGGGCTGATTCAGGCCCAGCTTGCGCGCTACCTCGCCGACCGCGTTCCGCTGCCCGCCGTGCGCGTTCTTCAGACTCCGGCGTTTCATTCCCTGGCCGTTTCGCTTTACGTCGAGACCGCGGCGCCCGCGGCGTTGCCGAAGCTTGCGGCGCTCCTTTCCGGCGGCGGCGTCAAAACGCGGCGCGCCGCCGACCATCCCGCGTCTCAGGTGGAGGTGGCGGGGTCGGACGAGATTCTGGTGGATGTGATTTCCGCCGACGCCGCGCGGCCCGCGGGAGTGTGGCTCTGGGCGGTCGTGGATAACCTGCGCCTCGCCGCCGTCAATGCCGTCGCCATCGCGGAGGAACTTCTACTCCCAAGACACCAAGGCTCAAAGTCTGCAAGACAATGATTTCAACGCAGGCCAGCCAGAGTGAAAGGACCAGAAGTTTTCTTTGTGCCTCGGTGTCTTTGTGGTTGGCTTTTTCCTTAGCCAGCCCCGGCTGCGGCTATCGCGTGGCGGGGCGCGGCGACCGCCTGCCGCCCGACGTGCGCACCCTCGCCGTCCCGATTTTCGAAAACGAGACCGCGCGCTTCCGCATCGAGCAGCGCGTGACGGCGGCCATTACCCGCGAATTCCTCCAGCGCACGCGCTTTCGCGTTACGCCGGAACCGGAAGGCGCCGACGCGGTCCTGCGCGGGTCGATCAAGGAAGTCCGCTCGGGCGTCGTCACCTTCGACCTCGCCACCGGCCGCGCCACGGCGCTCCAGGTGGAAGTCATCGCCGACGTCAAGCTCACCGACCACCGCACGAACAAAGTCCTCTTCTCGAATCCCCGCTACCTTTTCCGCGAGCAGTACCAGATCAGCCAGGAGCCCAGCGCGCTGTTTGAGGAAGACCAGCCCGCCCTCGAGCGCCTCTCGCGCGACATGGCGCGCATGCTCGTCACGGCCATCCTGGAGAATTTCTGAGGGAGACACAGCGCGGCTGAGGGAAAGCCGCTACTGAGCCTGGGCGGGCTAAAGGTTTCCCTTCTTCATTTCCTGCAGCAGGTAATCGCAGGAACGCACGGCGAGGGCCATGATGGTGAGCGTGGGATTCTGGCAGGCGCCGGAGGTGAATCCCGCGCCGTCCATGACGAAGAGGTTCGGGACGTCGTGGGCCTGCTGGAACTGGTTGAGCACGGATTTCTTCGGGTCGAGACCCATGCGCGCCACGCCCACTTCGTGGATGGAGTAGCCCGGAACGCGGTCGTGAATGGTATAGGGGCGCACGTTTTTCGCCCCGGCCGCCTCGAGCATCTCCGCCCCCGAAACGGCCATGTCGTCAATTATCTTGTGCTCGTTTTCACTCCAGTCCATGTGGATGCGGAGCACGGGGATGCCGTAAGTGTCCACGACGCTGGGATCGATTTCGACGAAATTTTCCCAGCGAGGCAGGCACTCGCCGAAGCCGGCCAGGCGCAGCGTCGTAACCGGCTCCTTAACGGCGCGCTTGTAAGCCTCGCCGAAGCCCGGCGCGCCGAAGTTGAACGACGTCGAAGCGCCTCCCTGAAAGCCGTAGCCGCGCAGGAAACCCTTCCAGCGCGAGTCCTTCGTGTTGCGGAAGCGGATGACGTAAATGCCGTTCGGGCGGTGCGGGCCGTCGAGCGAAGGTTGGTCAGCGAGGTCGGGAAACTCGCCCATCGCTCCGCCGCCCACCCAGATGTGGTCCATCAAATAGCGGCCGAGCACACCGCTTGAATTCGCAAGGCCGTTCGGATACTGGCGCGTCTGCGAGTTGAGCAGGATGCGCGCCGATTCGAGCGCCTGCGCGCACAGCACCACGGCGCGCGCGCGGAGCTCGCGCGGCTGTCGCGTCTCACGGTCGATATAGAGGACGCCCGTGGCGCGATGGCGCTCCGAGTCCATCAGAACTTTGTACACCATTGCGTTCGGAACGTGCGTGCAGTTGCCGGAGGCCAGCGCGTCGGCCACGGTCGTGAACGCGGAGTTGAAATACGAGTGCGTCACGCAGCCGCGTTCGCAGGGATTGCAGTAATGGCAGGGCGCCCGCCCGCGGTGCTCGCGCGTGACGTTGGCCACGCGCCCGATGGTCACCGTGCGGCCGAACTTCGCCTTCGCGCGCTGGCGCAGGCGCATCTCCGCGCAGGTCATCCTCATCGGCGGCTGGAACCGGCTGTCCGGCAGCGCGTCATTTCCTTCCGCCTGGCCGGAAATGCCGACGTATTCCTCGACGAGGTCGTAATAAGGTTCGAGGTCCTTGTAGCTGAGCGGCCAGTCCTCGCCGAAGCCGTCGTACGAAGCCGCCTTGAAATCCAGATCGCTGAAGCGGTAACTCTGCCGGCCCCAGACGACCGTGCGCCCGCCCGTGACGCGCATGCGTCCCTGCCAACTGAACGGCTTGCCGTCCGCGGTTGTGTAAGGTTCTTCGAGATCGTTCGCGAACCAGTCGTAGTTGTGCTCCGTGCAGGCGTAGCAGTCCTTCTGGCGCGGCCGCGTCTGACGGATCAGTTCCGGCGCCATGTCGCGGTACGTCAGCTCGAACGGCGCGACATGTTCGCGAAAGTCCGCATCGGTGAGTGGACGGCCGGCGTCCACGAGCGCCACCTTCAGTCCGGCTTCCGCCAGGCGTTTGCATGCCCAGCCGCCCGATGCGCCCGAGCCCACGACGATGGCGTCAAACAGAGTCTTCCAATGGTCCTGCACGCGAAGCTCCTTGAAACGACCACACCCCGAAATCGGCGGAGAAACCAAGAAGGCCCGTTAGGCTAACAAGCGGCTCGCCAACCGTCAACCCAAACGTGTTGTCCCCAACCTCCTCGCGATGTTAAGATGCGGCGCGGGGTGAGAGGGTTTTGAGTCTGAAGCCGGAATTGCATCATCTCGAAAGCGAGGAAAGCTCGCGACGTTTGCGTCGCGCCGTGACGCGCCGGAAGGCGATTCAGTTTCTTCTGGCGGGCGCGGCGGGCGGCCTGACGGCGGGCCCGCTCGTTTCCTCCACGCATCCGGTCCACCGGCATCTGAAGACCGAGTCCACGCTTGACGCCGCCGACGCCGAAGCCGCCGCGGCCGACTGGACGCCGAAGTTTCTTTCCGGCCATCAGAGTGACTCTCTCCAGGCCTTCGCCGAGCGGATGATTCCCGGCTCCTCGACCGCGCAGGTCCATCGCTTCATCGACCTGCTCCTCAGCGTGGACACGGAAAGGAACCGCAAGCGGTTCCTCTCCGCGCTTTCGGCGTTTGAAGCCGCGGCCCTCGAGCGCCACCAGCAGCCTTTCGTGCGGCTCACCGCCGAGCAGCAGGACGCAATCCTCTCCCACGCCGCGCGCCTGGAGCCCGCGCTCGCCGGCGGAAGCGGCCTCGCCCGCCGCTACCAGGGCCCGGCTTCCGGCGCGGGAAGATCGGAGAGCGCCAGCCTGCGCGATCACTTCGACCACCTGAAGGGTTGGGTCAGCAGCGCCTATTACACGAGCGAAATCGGCATGCGCGAACTCGGCTGGACGGGCGTTTCCTTCTTTGACGAATTCCCCGGATGCACGCATCCCGGCGGGCATTCGTGACCGAATGCGACCCACCGAATTCATCGCCGCGCTGAAGCAAGGCAGACCCCGCCCCGTCTATTTCCTCCGCGGCTCTGACCGCTTTCTTCAGGAAGAGTGTCGCGCGGCCGTCCTCCAGTCGCTCGCGCCCGAGGCGCGCGAGTGGTGCCTGGCCGAAGTCGAGTTCGAGGGCGGCCGGCTGGCGCGAGAGCTGGAAAGCGCGGCACAGATGCCCATGCTCGGCGGCCACAGCTATTACTTTTTTTCCGACTCGAACGATTTTCGCGGAGCCAGCGATGACGACGTTGCGGCGCTCGCCGATTACCTCGAACATCCTTCACCGTTCGCGACCCTGATCTTCGCCGCCTCCGAGCCCGACCGCCGACGGCGTTTCATCCAGCTTCTCGAGAAGAAAGCCGACCTCGTCGAACTCACGCCGCTTGCGGCGCGAGAGGCGGCGAAATGGCTGACGGGCTTTCTCGAGCGCCAGGGCGTCGAAATTTCCCCGCAGCTCGCCGAAGAGGTTGCGGAGAAGTTCGAAGTGCGCAGCGAGAACGCGGCACGGAGCGGCGTCAACCTCGTCTGGCTGCGCACCGAAATCGAAAAGGTGCTCACCGCACGCCCCGGGCTGAAGCGCCTCTCGCCGGACGACCTCGAACTGATCGTTGCCGTGCGTGAGGAGCACGAGATCGGCAAGCTTCTGGCCGCCATCGCCGAGCGTCAGTACGGCGACGCGGTGGCGCAACTGCGCGCGCTCGTCGCCAGCAAAGAATCGGAAGTCCTCATCCTCTGGTGCATCGCCGACCTCGTTCGCCAGGCGCTGAAGAGCGCCGGGCGTCCCGCGTACGGCGGTGCAAGCTGGGGACGGCGCGCCAACCCTTATTCAACCTTCGAGATCGCGCCGCGCCTCTCGAAGGCCTACTCGCGCGCCGAACTCCTGCACGCGCTGCGCGCCGTCCGCCGCGCCGACCTCGCCGTGAAATCTTCCTGGAAAGACTCCCGCATTCTCCTCGAGCTTCTGCTGTGGGAAATCATTGTCGGCAAGGGCGCCGAGGGCGCCGCGCCCGGGGAAATCGCCGTCGAAGACCTGCCGCGAGCTGCTGTGGAAACGTAAGAGGCGTCAGGGACTGGCCGGAGGCTTCGGGGGCCGGGACCGCTCTTCCGCCTTTCGAACCGGAGTCCGGCGCACAAGCGCGGCCGCTTGGAAGCGCCGGCGAGCCGCTCTGTGGCATGTGGGCGACCTTGGGTTTCCGCGGACATCAAAGTACGAGGCCCGTGCCACCCGAGGTCTTTTCGGACTGAGAACTGAAAACTGACAACTGGAAGCTGACGGCTGAAAGCCGTCCGCTGTTTATGCTAACGCGCCATATCGCACAGTCAGCCGCGACTTATACCGCGCCGCGGTGTTGCGGTGGAGAATCCCCCGGCGGATCATGTGGTCGATGAGCGCCAGTGTCGGCCGCAAGAGCTTTTCGGCCGCGGCCTTGTCCTTTGTGTCCAGGGCGTGACGCAGGTCGCGAATCTGGTGGCGCAGGCGGGTGCGGTGGACCTTGTTGCGCAGGGTGCGCACGCGAGTCTGTTTGATGCGCTTCAGCGCGGACTTGTGGCTTGCCACAGGAACTCCTTTTGGTCAAAATGCAAACATCCAATGTAGCAGAGACCTTCGCCAGTCGTCAACCCTCGTGGACCGCCCGCCCAAGCTCGCCGTGCTCTTCACCGCAGAGCGGATTGCGGCGCGCGTCCGCGAACTGGGCGCGCAAATCTCCGCCGACTACCGCGGCCGGCCGCTCCACGTTGTCGGAATCCTCAAAGGCTCCTGGGTTTTCCTCGCCGACCTCGTTCGCGAACTCGACCTCGAAACCACCGTGGACTTTCTGGGTTTCGCAAGCTACGGGGACGACCGGTCCTCCTCGGGCGCGGTCCGCATCACCAAGGACCTCGACCAGAGCATCGAAGGGCTCGACGTGCTCGTCGTCGAAGACATCCTCGACACGGGCGCGACGTTCGAATACCTGCGCCGCGTGCTGGAAGCGCACCGTCCCCGCTCGCTCAAGGTGGTCACGCTGCTCGATAAAGCTCCGCGCCGCCTTCGCCCCGTGCGCGCCGATTATGTCGGCTTCACGATTCCCGACGCCTTCGTCGTCGGCTACGGACTCGACTGCGGACAGCGGTATCGAAATCTGCGCGACATCTGTGTTGTGAAGGATTTGCGGGATTAAGTGTCGGCCGTCAGCTTTCAGCAAGGACGGGTCGAGGGAGAGCCGTTCTGTGGCCCGCACCGGACGGCAATTCTCGCGCGGCGAACTGGAATCGAGTTGTGCCCGTCGCGACTGATGGCTAATGGCTGAAGGCTGATGGCTTTTCCCATTTACAACCGCCAACCTCGCCAACCATAATAAGTCGTCCCTCACGCTGCGACGATGAGCGAGTTTTCGACCCCCTTAATGCGCCAGTACAGCGCGATCAAGCAGCAGTATCCCGGCGCGCTGCTGTTGTTCCGCCTGGGTGATTTCTACGAACTTTTCTTCGAAGACGCCATCGTCGCCGCCAAAGAACTTCAAATCACACTCACCTCGCGCAACAAGGAGAAGGGCCAGCCCATTCCGATGTGCGGCGTTCCCTACCACGCCGCGGAAGGTTACATCGCGCGGCTCATCCGCCGGGGATACCGCGTGGCGATCTGCGACCAGAGGGAGGACCCGCGCTTCGCGAAAAAGCTGGTGAAGCGCGAGGTCACGCGCGTGGTGACGCCCGGCACCGCGATTGACTCGCAGGTGCTTGAGCCGCGCGAGAACAGCTATCTCGCCGCTGTCGTCGAGCGCGACGGCGCCGCGGGCCTCGCGCTCGCCGACCTCTCGACCGGCGATTTGCGAGCCACAGTTTTCTCCGGAGATGACGCCGCCGCGCGCCTCGCCGAAGAACTCGACCGCGTGCGCCCGCGCGAAATCCTGCTGCCCGGAGAGAAGTCTCCCCCGGCCGCTCCCTCCGACGCCGCTTCGGCGCCCACCGAAACGCGGCTGGAAGAATGGGTCTTCAGCGCGGAATACGGCGCGCGGGTGCTCAAGGAGCAATTCCGCGTTGCGACGCTGGAAGGTTACGGGCTGGAGGGCCGGCCGCACGCCATCGCCGCCGTGGGCGCCATTCTGCATTATGTTCGCGAGACGCAGCGCGCTTCGGCCACGCATTTCGACGGCGTGCGTTTTTACGAATCGCAGTCCGCGCTGGCGCTCGACCCGGCCACCCTGCGCAACCTCGAACTGCTCGAGCCCGCCTTCGGCGGCTCACGCCACTCGACCCTTCTCGGCGTGCTCGACGAATGTGTCACCTCGCTCGGGGCGCGGATGCTGAAAAGCTGGCTGCTCGCGCCTTCGCTCGATCGCGTGGAAATCGAGGGGCGCTGGGAAGCGGTCGCGGAACTCGTCTCGCACACGATCGCGCGCGAGGAATTGCGCCGCGTGCTGGCGCAAATTCAGGACCTCGAGCGCCTGCTCGCCAAGGTGACGCTCGAAACGGCCAACGCGCGCGACCTGCTGGCGCTCAAGCAGTCGCTCCAGCGCCTGCCTTTCATCCGCCAGTACGTCGCCGCGCTGAAAGCGCCGCGCGTCGGCGAACTTCACGCGCAGCTCGACGAGCTCGCCGACGTCCACGAGCTGCTCGAGCGCGCGATTCATCCCGAACCTTCGGCGCTGCTCACCGAGGGCGATTTGATCCGGCCAGGCTACAGCGCCGAGCTCGACGCGCTGCGCGAGCTCAGCCGCAACAGCCGCCAGCTCGTGGCGGCGATCGAATCGCGCGAGCGCGAACGCACGCGCATCGCCTCGCTCAAAGTGCGGTTCAACAACGTCTTCGGGTACTACCTCGAAGTTTCCAAACCCAATCTGCACCTCGTCCCGGCTGAATATGAACGCAAGCAGACGCTCGTCAGCGCCGAGCGCTTCACGACGCCGGAGCTGAAGGAACTGGAGCGGAAAATCCTGGACGCCGAGGAGCGCCGCCAATCACTTGAGCGCGAACTCTTCATTGCGGTGCGGCGCGAAGTGGCGGGCCACGCGCTGCGCATCCGGCGCACGGCCCGCGCGCTCGCCGAACTCGACGTCCTCGGCTGCTTCGCCGCGCTCGCCGCTGAACGCCATTACCGCCGCCCGGAAATTTCCGGCGACGGCGAGCTCGTCATCGTCAAGGGCCGGCATCCCGTTGTCGAGCGCCTTTGCGAAGCCGAACAGGGCGGAAAATTTATTCCCAACGACCTCTACATGAATTCCACGACCGACCGGCTGCTGCTGATCACGGGGCCGAACATGGGCGGGAAATCCACTTACCTTCGCCAGGCCGCGCTCATTTCGCTGATGGCGCAGATGGGTTCGTTCGTGCCCGCGGAGCGCGCCAAGCTTCCGCTCTTCGACCGCATCTTCACGCGCATCGGAGCGTCCGACAACCTGGCGCGCGGCCGTTCGACGTTCATGGTGGAGATGACGGAAGTGGCGGGAATCCTCAACACCGCCACGCCGCGCAGCCTGATTCTGCTCGACGAAGTGGGCCGCGGCACGGCGACGTTCGACGGCCTAGCGATCGCCTGGGCCGTCGTCGAACACCTGCAAACGCACTCGCAGGCCAAGACTCTGTTCGCCACGCATTACCACGAACTCACCGAACTCGCCGACCTGCTTCCGGGCGTCAGGAACTACCACGTCTCGGTGCGCGAGTCGGGCGCAAACATCGTCTTTCTGCGGCGCGTCGCGCCGGGGAGCGCCGACAAAAGTTACGGCATCGAGGTGGCGCGGCTCGCGGGACTTCCGGCGGGCGTCATCGCGCGCGCGCGGGAAATTCTGGCGCGGCACGAGCAGAGCGAGCACACGCTGAGCGAGCGGCTTGCCGCGAGTCCCAAAGAGCGCGGCGCGGCGAAAGTGCAATTGACCATCTTCACGCCGCTCAACGCCGAAGTCGTGCGCGCCATCGAAGCGGCCGACCTCGACAACCTCAAGCCTCTCGACGCCCTCAACCTTCTCGCCGAACTCAAGAAACAGATTCAGTCATGAGCGCGGCGCGCGAATCAGTCAGCCGGATGATGGTTCTCGTGTGGCGGGAGCCGCGCTGCGACGCCGCCGCCGAGCGGCGTCTGCGCGCGCTGCGGCCGGGCGGCGTGCTCGTCGCGCGCGACGCGATTCGCTCGCCGGATGCGACGGCGGATCTGCTGGCGCGATTCGCCCGCGCCGCCGGAGGGCCTCTCCTCACGGCGCTCGAAGAAAAAGGCGGAGCCGTTGATCCGCTTTCCGCGCTGCTTCCTCCTCTGCCCGCGCCGCGCGCCGTCGCGTCGCGCGGACCCGCGGCGGTGAAACGTCTGGGCGAACTCATCGGCCGCGCCTCCAAGCAGCTCGGCTTCAACACCAATTTCGCACCGCTGCTCGATCTCGAAACCGTTGAATCGTCTTCCGGCTCTCGCTGGCGAACGTTCGGCGTCGAGGCCCGCGAGGTGACCGAGTGCGGCCGGGCTTTCCTTGCGGGAATGTCGCACGAAAAAATTCTCGCCTGCGCCGGGCATTTTCCCGGGGAATCGAGCGCGCGGCCCAGCGCCGAATCGCAACTGCCGGTCAGCGGAAGACCCATGGCCGCACTCTGGCGGGAAGATTTGGTTCCCTATCGCGCCCTTCGCGACGAATTGCCGATGGTGCGGCTCAGCTCCGCGTGGTTCAAGGCGTACGATTTCGACGCCCCGGTGCCCGCAACGCTTTCCGCAAGCGTCATCGAAGGTCTGCTGCGCGTCAAGGTTGGCTACGCGGGCGCGGTAATCTCCGCCAACCTTTCCGCACCGCCGCTTTCGAACCACTGTTCTGCCACCGACGCCGCCGTGAAGGCTGTGAGCGCGGGCTGCGACGCGGTGGTCGTTCACGAAGAGGAAGCCGAAGCGGTGCGAAAGGCGCTCGAGAACGCGGGGGACGCCGGCGGCCTCTCGCCGGAGCGTTTATCTCGGGCCGATTCCCGGTTGCGCGAGCTGCGGCGGCGGATTACCCTTCCCACCGGGAAAGTCTCGACGCGCGCTTTCGACCGGCTGGCGCGCGAGTTTGAAGAATTTTCGAAAGAGTTTTCATCCGGAGCGTGAAGCGTTGACGAAATCACTTCCCCCGCGGCCGAGGCTGGCCGTCGGCTTGATTTCCGGCACTTCGATGGACGGCGTGGACGCGGCGCTCGTGCGCCTGAGCGGGCCGCAGGAGCGCCCGAGCGTCCGCCTGCTGGCGGCGACGACGGTCGCGTATCCGCGCGAAGTCCGCGAGCGCGTGCTGCGCGTCGCCGCGGGCGAACACGTGACGGCGGGAGAAATCAGCCAATTGAATTTCCTGCTGGGCGAGATTTTCGCCGAAGCGGCGCTCGCCGTCTGCCGCCGCGCGCGCGTCTCACCCGGCCGCCTCGCCGTCATCGGCTCGCACGGGCAGACGATTTATCATCAGGGCGCGCCTTCGGTTGAAAGCGGCCGCCGCGTGGCGAGCACGCTGCAAATTGCCGAGCCGGCCGTCATCGCCGCGCGCGCGGGCGTCCCCGTCGTCGCCGATTTCCGCCCCGCCGACATGGCCGCGGGCGGCCAGGGCGCGCCGCTCGTGCCGATGGTGGATTACCTGCTGCTCCGCGACGAGCGTCACGGCACCGTGGCGCTCAACATCGGCGGCATCGCGAACGTCACGGTGCTTCCCGCGCGCGCACGTCCGCGCGACGTTTTCGGCTTCGACACCGGCCCGGGCAACATGGTGATGGACGCGCTCGTTCGCCGCTTCACGCGCGGCCGCGCGACGTATGACGCGGGCGGACGCGTGGCAGCGATGGGAAAAGTGGACGAGCTTCTGCTGCGCCGCGCGCTCCGGCATCCCTTCTTCCGGCTCAGGCCGCCGAAGAGCGCGGGGCGGGAGCAGTTTGGAGCCGACTTCGTGTGGCGCTATTTCCTCTCCCGATGCCGCGCGCGTTTCGAGGATCTGGTGCGCACCGCCGCCGAACTCACCGCGCGGTCCGTGGCCGAAGCGCTCGGGCGTTTCGTTTTTCCCAGAGTGCGCGTCCACCGCCTCATCGTCTCGGGCGGCGGCGCGCGGAATCCTTTCTTGCTTCGCCGCCTTCACGAGCTCCTTCCGCAACTCTCCGTGGAACTCTCCGACCGGCACGGGCTCGACGTGGACGCGAAGGAAGCCATCGCCTTCGCCGTCCTTGCCGACCGGACGATGCAGGGTTTGGAAGGAAACGTCCCCGGCGTCACGGGCGCTCGCCGGGCGAGGGTGCTGGGAAAGCTCGTCAAGCCGTAAACCGTACGCGCAAAACCAGCGCGCGCGCGAACCGCTCCCCTACTTGCGGATTCCGACGTACCACAGGGTCGCGACCAGCGCTTCGCGCAGCGAGTGGAGCCGGCGCTGAATCGAGTCGGCTTCGATGGGGCTGTCGGGGACAGGCGAGCCGTAGGCGGTGAGACCGGTGCCGTCAAACATCAGCTTGATGCGATAGAGGTGGAAGCCGTCGCTGACCACGATGCAGCTTCGCGCGCCGCGTTTGCGCAGGATGCGCGTGACGGCCTGAACACTCTGGTAGGTGGTCTCGCTTTCTTCCTCGGTGATGATTTTGGCTTCCGCGACGCCGCGCTGAATGAGGTAGTCGCGGCCGACGCCGGCTTCGGTGTAGTCCGGGTCGCCGCCGCCGGCGCCGGTGGTGATGATGAGCGGGGCAAGGTCGCGGTCTTCGAGCGCCGCGGCGTGGTCGAGCCGCGCCTTGAAGACCGGCGAGGGCCTTCCGACGTACTGCGCCGCGCCGAAGACGACGATGGCATCGGCGGGACGCGCTTCGTCGCGCGCGGCGTGCGCGCGGACTTCGAGGTAAAGCCTTCGTTCCACGGCGGCCAGCCCGACCGCAAGCACGAGGACCGCCGCAGGAATCCAGAAGCGCAGTCCCGGACGTCTCAGAGCAGATACTCCTTCAACTCCGACTCGGGGACGCCGCCCGGCCGCAGAATCCGCGCCCGCTCGCCCGACAGCTCGACGACCGTCGAGGCCAGATCGCCCGGCGTCGCGCCCCCGTCCAGAATCAGCGGGACGGCGTCGCCGATTTGTTCTGCGACTTCCCCGGCCGTCGTGCACGGCGGCTCTTCGGAGAGGTTGGCGCTGGTGCCGGTGAGCGGGCGCGCCGAGGCCTCGACGAGCGCCTCCACGAGCGGCGACTTCGGCCAGCGCACGCCGATCTTGCCCGTGTTGGCCGTCACCTTCAACGGAATCTGCCGCGAGGCCGGAGCAACGATGGTGAGCGGGCCCGGCCAGAAACGTTCGGCAAGGGTGAAAAACAGTCTCGGCGGATTGAGCGTCAGGTCGGCGGCCTGGTGGACGGAACTGACCAGCAGGGGAAGCGGCCGGTCGCTCCCGCGCCGCTTGATGCGAAAGATTTCGCTCACTGCCGACAGGTTGAACGGGTCGGCGGCCAGACCGTAAAACGTGTCCGTGGGAACCGCCACAACCTTGCCGGCCAGGATCAGCCGAGTGGCGTATTCGAGAACATACTCCAGACGGGCACTGCCCAGCTTGAGGATTTCGGCCATAAGACCGTCCGGGGAGAAATCTTTGCGCGGCGCGGGTGAAGCTAACATAAGGTCTGAGGGCGGTCAAGGCGAGGCCCGGTGAGGGGTTAAGCGCAGTCCCCGAAACGCCCCTTCCCAACCAGGGCGGACCGAGTTTCGGCTGCGCCGGCAGGGACGCGCCACCGGGCAGGGCCTGGAATCCGGCATTCCTCAAAAATGCGCTTGACTTGCACTTCGCCGCAGGGTGAAAATGAGGGCACCCTTGTAACTTCACGTGTGCATTCATACTTTCAGTCGGAAATGGGGGTGTTCAAGTTTTGGCTGAAGTGAGACTTCAGGAAGGGGAATCTTTAGAAAGCGCCCTCCGGCGTTTCAAGCGCAAGGTCCAACAGGAAGACATCATCAAGGAGATCAAGAAGCACTCCTTTTACTTGAAGCCCGGGGAGAAACGGCGCGTCAAAGAAGCTTTGGCTCGCAAGCGGAGCCGTAAAAAGGCCAGGCACGAACGAGACTAATCCGGTTGGGCGCAGCAGGGGCGATACAGCACCAAGGACCCGAAAGACTCGCTCTTCCTGACGACTCAGTCGGGGAGGCCCGGTTCGATCACAAGGGAGCCAGGTATGGAATACCGGGATAGGGTCCTCAAGTGCATCGACTGCGGAGCGGAGTTTGTCTTCACGGCCGGCGAACAGCTCTTCTTCGCAGACAAGGGTTTCAAGAACGAGCCCAAGCGCTGCAAGCCCTGCAAGTCGAAACGAAGCCAGATGCTCAGCGGCCAGGGCTACCAGCGCGTGGAGACCACCACCACCTGCTCGCAATGCGGCAAGGAAACCACGGTGCCCTTCAAGCCCACGCAGGGCC
>CAZKXX010000010.1:0-28695 GCA_964556705.1 uncultured Acidobacteriota bacterium | reverse complement strand
ACCCGTGTATTGCCGGGAGTGCTTCCAGCAGCGGCGCGCTTCTTCCCCGTCTCCGGCCTGACCGCGCTCCCGACATCCCACCCCAGGACCTGAGCCGGGGTGTGCGCGCGCCATTCTCGACGCACAGACCAGGTGTAGGAGTTCAGCCCGCTCCCGGGGAGTTGGTGCCCCGACAATGTCGGGGCGGGTGGCGGCAGTCTTCCGACTGAGCTTGCCTTGTCCTGCTTCCTCGCTGCGAAGGCGAGGCAGTTGGAGTTACCTTCCCAAAGGTTGTCCTCAGCCCTTTCCCCCGGGAAGAGGGCTGAAACACTCGAGGATTCGCGCGGGAGTGCCGAGCACCCGCGCTCGAGTCTTCTTCTCTGCGTCCTCGGCGTCTCGGCGGTGAGTTTCTTTCAAAACACGGAGTGTCTGACATTTCAGGGCGATTATGATAGGCTAGAACAGTTGTGAAATGGCCTCCAGAACAGAGCGGCGTCTCGGGTGGGGGCTGGGAGGATGAGTGTCTGAGTCGCTAAGGAAGCCGCATGCGCGTGGCCTTGTTGATTCGCCGGCCGCATCGCGCGCGCAAGCATTAACGCGGCTGGAGCAGGAAAATTACTTAGCTAAGCCATCATCCTGTTGAAAACAAAGGGCCGGAAAAAGGGAGGCCCCCGAAGCCGCCAAACTTATGATTCTAAAGAACTTACATTCACACTCAAGCTCGCGATAAGTCTTTGTGAATCAATAAGATGCGGACACAATCAGGAGTTCCTCGTCGCGAATCTTGATGACGACCGGCCTTCGAGGCTCCGCCCCCTTACGTTTCGTTTCCCCTCTCGCTCTCAACATGCCGATCCCGATCAGGCTAAAATGGTCCTTCGGCCATGAGCACGTTCCACCTCATCAATTTCGGCTGCCGCGCGAGCCAGGCCGACGGCTGGGCCCTGAAGCGGCAACTCCTCGAAGCCGGACTCGAAGAGGCGCCGAGCGCCGCCGAGAGCCACTACGCCGTGCTCAACACCTGCACGGTGACGGCGGCGGCGGACGCGGAAGTCCGCCAGGTGGTGCGCCGCATTCGCCGCGCCAACCCTGCGTGCCGGATTGTGGTGACGGGGTGTTACGCGCAGCGCGCGCCGGAAGAAATCGCGCAGCTCGAAGGCGTGACGTGCGTGGCCGGCAACTCGCACCGGCACCTGCTGGCGGAATTACTGGGGGCGGAAGCGCGGCTGGCGCCGACGGCCGCAACCGGCGAGCGGCTCGTTCAGATTTCCGGCGCGCTCGCCGCTGACGCGTTCGAGGCCGAAGAGACTTCCGGTCGCCGGGCGCGTATCCTGGTCGGGCGCATCGCCGGCGAGTTCCACTTCGCTCCCGTTTTCGCCGACGACCACACGCGGCCGACGCTGAAGGTGCAGGACGGGTGCAACGCGCGCTGCTCGTTCTGCATTATTCCCGAAGTGCGCGGCCCGAGCCGAAGCCTGCCGCCGGAACAAGTCATCCAGGCCGTGCGCGACCTCGAGGCGCGGGGCTATCAGGAAATCGTCCTTTCGGGAATCAACCTGGGCAGTTACGGGCGCGACCTGGGACGCACGATCACCTTTCTCGGACTCGTCGAGCGGATCCTGGCCGAGACTTCGATTCCGCGGCTGCGCATCAGCTCGATCGAGCCGATGGACGTGACGCCGGCGCTCATCCGCCGGGTGGCCAGTGAGCCACGCCTGGCTGAGCACTTCCACGTGCCGCTGCAAAGCGGTTCGGACCGCATCCTGCGCGCCATGAACCGGCGCTACTGGGCGGGGCAGTACGCCGAGCGGGCGCTGGGCATCCGCGAGGCGATGCCGAACGCCGCGCTCGGCGCCGACGTGATGGTGGGCTTTCCGGGCGAGACCGCGGAGGACCACCGGGCGTCACTCAATTTCATCGAGTCGCTTCCCTTCACTTATCTGCACATCTTTCCCTACTCGGCGCGACCGGGAACACCGGCGGCCTCGGCGCCCGCACAGGTGAACGGCCGCGTGGCGCGCGAGCGCGCCAACGAACTGCGCGCCGTCGTGGCGCAGAAGCGGCGCGCGTTTCTCACCGCGCAGGCGGGCCGGGAGCTTTCCGTCGTCACGCTCGACCAGCGGCGCGAGAGAGCGCGCGTGGCCTTGAGCTCAAATTATCTGACCGTGCTCCTCCCGGAATCGGACGCGCCGCCGAACCGGATGCTGCAAGTCCGCATCGGCCGCGTGCTCGGCGGCGAGCTTTACGGTTACGCGACGGAAAAAACTCGCCCACCCGTTGACACGGCGGACAGCGGGGTCTAGTCTTTGAGCAGACCCAGGGCGGACTCCGGACGAAATTTCACGCCGCGCTTAGCGGGCACTCGGGAGGTGACCGATGCAGCCTCGCTTCCCAGTTTTTGTCGGGCTCTCTTCCTTCTTCATTCTCACGGCCGTGTGCGCTCCCGATTGCGCTCTAGGACTGCAAGGGGAAATCGGGGAGCGTGCTCGCGCTGCCGCACAGGGAGGGGGACAAGTGGTCGTCGCGGGGCGGGTTCGCACTCAAGACGGCAAACCGCTGCACGTGGGAATCACTGTCCGGATCGAGGCGGACAACCGCCTGGCGCTCCATGAGAAGTTTGCCGACTCTGACGGCGAGTTCGAGTTTCTGCCGATCCCGCCGTCGGAGGTCTGGCTGGTGGTAATGGCCGCCGGCTACGAGACGGTCCGTCTCCCGCTCGACCTGCGGTGGAAAAAGGCCAGGCAATTCATCCGTGTCGAGCTCGTCCCGGAAGAGAAGGACCCCCGCACCAACGCCGAAGCTCCCGCCTTGACCGACCATGCGGCCTCGCGCAAGGCCCGGGATGCGTACAAGAAAGGGCGGCGGGCGCTCGAACAGGGCGAGTACTCGAAGGCTCAAAACCACTTCGAAGAAGCCGTCGGCGAATACCCGTGCTACGCGCGGGCCCAGACCGATCTCGCCATGGCGCTCGCCGGACAGAACCTGGCCGACCCGGCCGAGACCGCGCTGCGCAAGTCTCTCGAATGCGACCCCGATTACCACGCCGCCTACGCTCTGCTCGGAATGATTTTCAATTCGCAGCAGCGCTACGCGGAAAGCGAACAGGTTCTGCTCGAGGGATTGCGCCGCGCCCCGAGCGCCTGGCGGCTGCACTATCAGATGGGCGTCTGCCAGTACGGGCAGAACCGCTACGCCAAAGCCGAAGAACACTATCTTCGCGCGCTCTCCCTCCATCCGGACCGACCCGCAGACGTCCACGCGCGCCTGGCGGACGTCTATCTCAAGCAAGGCGCCTACCGTCGCGCTTACGAGCAATTGGAAGCCTCCCTGATCGCGGACCCCATGGGGCGCTACTCCGAGGCGATTCGCCGGCGGATGACGGAAATTGAGTTTTCAGGAGTCCTTCGCCGGCCGCCCGCCGAGACCGCCACCTCACCAGAGCCCGAGCCGCCGCCGGAAAGTGGGCCGGTCGAGCAAGAGTGAGCGCCCGCGGAAGAATTCTCTCCCACACCGCTGGACACGCATCCCCACATTGCGGAAAATGAAGGCGAAGGATCCCTCGCGGAAAACGGAAGGGCCATCGTGGGCGATTTCTCCACCACCAAGCGGGAAGAAATTCCGGTTGTGGATTACGTGCGCGGGACGTTCGTGCCGCTCTCGCGCCTGGCGCACGGCTGGGAACTTCATTCCGCGGTTTCCCTCACTCCCGCCGAGGAGCGGATGATGGTGCGCGATCCGGCGCAGGCCGTGCCGGCAGCGATCGCGGAGCGCCTGGGCAAGGTCCGCGTACTCATCGTTCCCTTCGTGGCCTGCTCGGAAGAGGGCGACCTCGTTTCCTTCGTCAAGCCAGCCGGCGAGAGTCACACGGCGGTCTGGCTGGAGGGCGAGGAGCGGATTACCATCGTCCTCACCTGCCGCGAGCTGGACGCGCACGATACGGGGTTCGAGTTCCTGGCCAGCGTGGGCGAACTGCTTCGAGTGCGGCTGAGCGATGCGGAGCTCGGCCGGTTCTCCCGCCTCCTGGAAGACGAACTGCGCGCCGGCGTTTCGGGAGAAATTGACGAGGAGACGCTGGCCGCCAAGCAGCCGCTGCTCTCCTCCGGCCCGCGGCGGATGAGTCGCGAGCGCTTCCGCCGCTACCGCGACGCGGCCTTCGCCAGCACCGTGGCCGAGTACCTGCACGGGCTGTGGCACGACGTGCAGATTCGCACCGGCCCCGAGCATCTGCCGCTCGCCCCCCTGCGGCGCCGCATGAACCTTCTGGCCGAGCTGTTTCCACCCAACCCCGGCTACAAAGTCTTCGCCGACGAACTCGAAGAGAAGGATTGAGGGGGCCTCGCGGGGCGGGCTTTCAGAGATGCACGGCGAGGACGGGACAGGGCGCCTGCTGGAGCACGCGCTGGGCGACGGAGCCGAAAATCGCCAGATTGAGCGCGTTCCTCCCGCGCACCCCGAGCACGATGAGGTCAATGGCGTTCTCGAGGCTGAAGCGAACGATCTCCTGGTAGGGCCTCCCGACGCGAATACGAGAGCGGACGAGGCCGGAATCGCGGGCGCGGGCGGGGATCGCCTCTTCCAGCCGCTGCGCGACGTCGCCCGTCACCGCCGAAAGGTCCCACGCGTGCGGAAATTCCTCCACCACATGGATGAGCGTCAGCTCGGCCTGGTATTCCTCCTGGAGCGACAAGGCGTAGTCCAGCGCGCGCTCGGAATGGCGGGAGAAGTCCGTGGCGAGAAGAACCTTGTGCAGCCGGACCGGGTCGCCGGGCTGGAAGGGTTCAATGAAATCGTGAGCCGGCTTGCGCACCGCCAGGACCGGGCAGGAAGACTTGCGAAGCACTTTTTCGGTCACCGACCCGAGCAGCAAACGGTCGAAGCCGTGGCGGCCGTGCGTGCCCATGACGATGAGGTCGGCCGCGTGCTCCCGGGCGCAGGCCAGGATGGAATCCGTTACGGCGCCCTCGCACACGGCAATGTCCTGCGCGAACCCGTTGCGCGTGCGCTGACGGGCGAATTCTTCGATCTGCTTGCGGGCGTGGGTCCGCAGATCGCGCACGACGTCATTGATCATTTCGGGGTAGGAGAACGCCGGATAGGTCGAGTCGAACAGGCAGGGGATGACGTGCGAGAGCGTCAGCCGGGCGCGGTAGTGCCGGGCGAGCGACTGGGCGTAGTCGAAGGCCCTCTCGGAAAACTCCGAAAAGTCCAGCGGGCAAAGGATGCGCTCGATGCGAATCATACGTGGCTGCTCGAACCGGCGCGACGGACGGCTGAGCCCTCCCGTCGAAAGATGGTCCGCGCGGTGTGCGACTCCGGACGCCGCGAGGACGCGGAGCGAGGACACTTTCCGAGCCCGCTCCGTCCTTGCAAAGGGCAACTCCCGTGCCATATCGGGCACAGAAAACACGGGAGTAGGTTTCCTGGGAGGGTCCGAAGGGGCCCAATCGAGCGCTCGCTGGAAGGTGCGGGGCTGATCGGAACGGACAACATGTCTGACATTCGGAACTGACGCTAAATGTTGCGGCTTTTCTCGCAAAACCTGCTGGCTTTTCGCGCAAGCAGAGGATGGGTGTGAAGAGGTAAGAAAGGCGGAATCGCTAACCCGCCCAAGGCAGGAGCGTTGTGAAATTGAACGTCTGGGACCGTTGGTAACCGGCATGCTGTCTGTTTTCGCCTGGAGCTGGCGGAGCGGCAGAAAGTCCGCCCCGATAGCAAGGAGGAACCAGCATGAAAGTTGTCCGGGTTTTCGTCCTTGTGGCTGTTGCGCTTCTGGTGGCGGCTTCGCTCGGCATGAGCAAACCCGAATTCGCCAAGAGAGAGGGGCAGAAGTGCACGGTTTGCCATCCCGCCGGTAAGTTCAAAGAGCTGACTGATGCCGGGAAGTACTACGCCGAGCACAAGACGCTCGAGGGCTACAAGGCCGCCGAGAAGAAGTGACCGCATGACCCGCCAACCCGCCGGGGTCGGTGCCGATTTCGGGTTGCGCGTTGCATTGATGGCTGCTAATTTTGTTTCGGCGAGCCCGGTCAAGCTCGTCGTCTTCTCCGCTTCCCGAGTGCGAAGCGGCTCACCGGTCGCGCCGTCCACTCCGTCGCAGGGAGAGAGAGAGTTTGACTGAGCAGAACCAGAACCCGGCGCCCTCCGCGAACGCCGGCGAGGGCCTGAGAAAAGTCTGGGATGGGCTGACGCACCTTTCGCGGCCAGCCATCTACCTTCTCAGCCACAATCTCATCAGTCGCCTGGGCGTGGTGGTCACCACCACGGCGGCTGTCACACTGATCATCGCCTATGCTTTTCAGGCCTTCGGTTTCTCACCGAATCCCTACGCCGGCATCCTCATCTTTCTGATCCTTCCCGCATTCTTCGTCCTGGGACTGGTGCTGATCCCCATCGGAATTCTCCGCGAGTTCCGCCGCGAGCGGCGCTTGGGGATTCTGCCCGTGGAGTATCCGCGGGTGGACTTTTCCCTCCGCGAGGTCCGCCGGACCGCGCTGTTCGTCGCGGTGATGACGGCGATCAACATCCCCATCTTCGCCATGGCGAGCTACCGTGGAACGGTGTACATGGAGTCGGTGCAGTTCTGCGGCCAGACGTGCCACTCGGTGATGGAACCCGAATTCACCGCGTACCAGCGCTCGCCTCACTCACGCGTCGCCTGCGTGGAATGCCACATCGGCCCGGGAGCGCCGTGGTTTGTGCGCTCCAAGCTCTCAGGCAGCTATCAGGTTGTCGCTGTGACTTTCAACCTCTACCCGCGCCCGATTCCGACTCCGATCGCCAACCTGCGCCCCGCGCGCGACACCTGCGAGCAGTGCCACTGGCCGGAGAAATTCACCGGCGACCGGTTCGTCGTCAAGACCAAGTTTGCCGACGACGAGCAGAATACGCCGATGAAGACCGTGATGCTCATGCACATCGGGGGCGTCAACCCCAACCAGGAGCTGGTGGGAATCCACGGGCGGCATCTCGGCGTCGCGACCTACATCGCCGCCGACCCGCAGCGGCAGGTGATTTCCTGGGTGAGTTACGAAAATGAGGACGGGACGGTCACCGAATATGCGTCCACGGAGAATCCGCCCACACCCGACTTGTTGACACGGGGCGAACGCCGCCAGATGGACTGCATGGACTGCCACAACCGGCCTACGCACGCGTTCGACATGCCCGAGGAAGCGGTGGACCGCGCCCTGGCCGGAGGCCGCATCAGCACTTCTCTTCCTTCCGTCAAGAAACTCTCGATCGAGTTGCTGAAGCGGGAATACGCCACCAAACTCGCGGCCCAGACACAACTCCCCGAGGCGATGCGCGACTTTTACCGGAAGAACCATTTCCAGGTCTTCAACGCCCAGCGCGCGCAGATTGAGCAGGCGGCCGCCGTGGTGCTCGAAATCTACAACGGCAACATCTTTCCTCAAATGAACATCACCTGGGGAACTTATCCGAATAACCTGGGCCACTCGAACTTCCCCGGCTGTTTCCGCTGCCACGACGGCAGCCACGTGTCTTCCGACGGGAAGACGATCAACCAGGACTGCAATTCCTGTCACACGCTGCTGGCGATGGAGGACCCGGACCCCGAAATCCTTCGTGTCCTGGCCGGAGGGAGATGAAGGAGCGCCGGTGCCGGCGACCCTGCCGGACCCGGATGAAGCACAACACAAACGGCATCGTGGCGGAACGCAATTCTTGACTGCTGTCGCGTCGCGCAGGAGGTCTCTATGGAAGCCTCGGATTCCACGCAGGCGGAAGGGGCGCGCCTCAGCCGAAGGTGGGTGAACTTTCTCCTGGGCAGCGGCGTTCTCGCCTCCATCGCCTCGTTTCTCTATCCCGCGTTCCGCTACATGCTTCCGCCGGCCGTCGCCGAGCCGGCGAGCCGCTCAGTGGTGGCGGCCAAGCTGGACGAGCTGAAACCGAACTCGGGAAAGATCTTCAAGTTCGGCGCGCGCCCTGCCCTTCTGGTGCGCACCGCCGAGGGCGAATACCGCGCCTTTTCCGCCGTCTGCACGCATCTGAACTGCACGGTGCAGTTCCGTGAGGACCTTCACCAGATCTGGTGCGCCTGTCACAACGGTTTGTTCGACCTGAACGGACGGAACGTGAGCGGACCTCCGCCGCGTCCGCTGGAGACCTTCCAGGTGAATGTCCAGGGTGAGGACGTGGTGGTCATGCGGAGCGCCTGAGCATGCATCGGGTCCTGCGGCGAGTTACGGACTGGCTCAACGAGCGCTTCGGCGCCGGGGCAGTTGAGGAGTTCCTGCGCCACAAGACCGTGCCCCTGCATCGCCACACGGTCTGGTACTACTTCGGCGGCATGACGCTGTTCCTTTTCGTCATTCAGGTCCTGACGGGAATTCTGCTGCTGCTCTATTACCGCCCGACGCCCGACGAAGCCTTCGAAAGCGTGCAGTACATCATGACGCAGGTCGAGTTCGGATGGCTCATCCGTTCGGTGCACAGTTGGGCCGCCAACCTGATGGTCTTCACCGCCTTCGTCCACATGTTCAGCGTGTACTTCCTGAAGGCTTACCGCAAGCCGCGTGAACTGACCTGGATTACCGGCATGCTTCTGTTCTTTGTCGTGCTGGGGTTCGGATTCAGCGGCTACCTGCTGCCCTGGAATGAACTCGCCTTCTTCGCCACCAAGGTGGGGACTGAAATGGCCGCCGCGGTCCCCTTCATCGGCAACTGGCTGATGGTTTTCCTGCGAGGCGGCGAAGAAGTGACGGGGGCGACGCTCACGCGCTTTTTCGGATTTCACGTTGCGGTTCTGCCCGGGCTGGCGACGCTCATGCTGGCGATGCACCTGCTGCTGGTCCAGCACCTGGGCATGAGCGTTCCGCCTTCAGTCGAGCGCGCCATCGCGGAGGGGCGCCAGCAGCCGCGGTCCATGCCTTTCTTCCCGAATTTCCTTCTGCGCGACATCATCGGCTGGTACGTGGCGCTGGGCGTGCTGGGAGCGCTGGCCGCCATCTTTCCCTGGGAACTCGGCACGAAAGCCGACCCCTTCGCACCCGCGCCCGCCGGCATTCGTCCCGAATGGTATTTCCTGTTCATGTTCGAAACGCTCAAGCTGCTTCCCGCGAAGATTCTGGTCCTGGAAGGGGAGCTGGTGGGCCTGATCGGCTTCGGGCTGGCCGCCGTGGTCTGGGCGCTCGTTCCCTTTCTCGATTACCGCGCGGAGTTTGGACGGATGACGCGATTTTTCACCGGGCTGGGGATTTTTGCTCTGGGATTCATTGTGACGATGTCCCTGCTCGCACTGCGGTAGAGACTCGCGCCGGACTGGAGGCCAAACGTGGCGACCGACCGGGTCACAAGAGTGGGAGCGAGCTTTTTCCCGCTGGTCCTCCTCATGCTCGCGGCGTTCGCGACGCCGGCCGCGGCCGCCGATTACTGCGTCACTTGCCACGCCAAACTCGAAGGACCGTTGGCCGACCCCGTCCGCCAGTTTGAGCTCGACACTCATCGTCGGGTCGGACTCAGTTGCGCGGATTGCCACGGCGGCGACCCCTCCATCCCGACGAAGGAAGAAGCGAAAGGCCCCGGGAAAGGTTACCTCGGCCGCATTCGGAAGACGCGCAACCCGCAACTCTGCGCGCGTTGCCACTCCGACGCGGTTTATATGCATCGCTTCAACCCCCGCATCCGCACCGACCAGTACAGCGATTACCTGACCAGCGTGCACGGCAAACGGCTCCAGACCGGCGACACGAACGTTGCGGCCTGCACCGATTGCCACGGCGTGCACTCCATCCTGCCCGCCAGGGACACACGCTCTCTCGTCCACCCGGCGCGGCTGGTCGAGACCTGCGCCCGCTGCCACGCCAACCCCGAACACATGAAGGGGTACCCTATTCCCACCGACCAGGTGGAGAATTACTTGAAGAGCGTCCACGCCGAGAAAGTGGCGGCAGGCGAAACGGCGGCTCCCACCTGCGCCACATGCCACGGTAATCACGGCGCAACGCCGCCGGGCGTTGCATCCGTCGCGCACGTCTGCGGCACGTGCCACGTCTTCTTCGAAGACCTTTTCAACAAAAGCCCTCACAAACCCGCCTTCGACGCCATGGGCCTGCCCGGCTGCGTGCAGTGCCACTCCAACCATGCGGTCCTCAAGCCCGGAGAGGACTGGGTGGGCACCGGGCCGAACTCCACCTGCATCATATGCCACGGTGAAGGGGACGGAGGCTACACCGCGGCGCAGAGCATGGCCGCCGATCTGGGCCGCCTGCGCCTCGCACTCGGGCGGGCGGAGGAGATGGTTGACCGCGCAGAACGCTCCGGAATGGAAGTCTCCGCGGCGCGAGTGGAATTGGCGGCCGCGCACGAGTCACTCATCAAAGCTCAGGTGATGGTCCACTCCTTCGACCCGGCTGAGGTGAAGAAGCTCGCCGAGTCTGGAGTCGAGGTTTCCGATCAGGCCCACCAGGCGGGCGTGCTCGCCCTGAAGGAACGCGACTTCCGTCGCAAGGGGCTGGGGGTTTCTCTCGTGTTTATCGTCTTGGCCATTATCGGTCTTACGCTTAAAATCCGCCAGATGGAGTCTCAGCAAAATCGAAGACCGTAATCTCTTGAAAATGCGATGGTTACCTAAATTCCTACACGCTCCCCCGACCCGCAAATCCCGCCTGCGAAAAAAAGCTTGCACTCGGAGTTTACCTAATGCTAAATTCCCGCGTTGATTTAGAAAAGGATTACTGGCGCTGGCCTAGATAGTTTCGATGCAATATGTCCCACCTGGGCCGCCGCACGCCCCTGGGCGTCCCTGAGAAGAGAAAGAACCATCGGGACAATCCTCGGAACTTGGCCAGCGTCTCCCGCTCACACACCCAATGAAGGGGGAACCTTCGCCATGGAGACGCTGGTTCTGTTCTCGATCCCCGCATTTCTGGCAGTCGAGTGCCTTCTTCTGACGGTCGCGTTCCTGGTCTTCTGCGCGCCGCCCCGCACGCGGATCGACGTGTATGCGCCTCTGGTTGACCGCATCGGCGGCGGATACATGCTCGAGCTGCTGCTGCGTCCGCGACACGCTCCCCGCGCCACTCCGGGTTCGCCAACTCGAGTGCGCAAGGATCAGTCCACGGAGGTCTTGGCGCAGGATCCGTCTCCGTAACGGCCGTACTTCCTGCCGCCCACAATGAGGTCCGTTCCTGACCGCCGATACTGAAATTGTTACGTCCCACCGTTCGGATAAGTCGCGTTGACGACGCCCTGGGGTTCGTCACCCTCGGCGGTCCACCTCGCGGTTTGGCCCGATTCGCCATAGGCCGTCAGAAGACCTTCCGAGGTGCCCTTCTTGCTCAATCGAGTCGCCGCCGCAGTGGTGACCCCAAAGGAAATCCCGCGCTCCGCCACGAGGTCCTGCAGTCTCCGCTCGGAAACGCCGGCTTCCAGAAGGTCTGCCACTTCCGCCTCGCTGAGCCCACGAGCGCTTGCTGCCGCGCTCGTGCCGGAGGCCAGCGGATTCGCCTCCTCCGGCAATTCCACAGCTTCGGGCTGGATATTTTCCTGCTGTGGCGTCGCGCTACTGGAGGTCCCGGGCGTCAAGCCGCGCAAGGCGGGCGGCGGACCTCCAGCACGCGTGAGCTCCATTGGAGCCATCAGGCCGCCTCCTGAAAGAATCAGCCGCGCTCCCAGAAGTTGAAAGTTGTAGGCGCTCGTATCTCCGTCCTGCGTCATCCACGGTCGGCTCCCCTGTGCCTTCCAAGTTCCCGGGTCTCCTTCGAAGTCCGCCGTGCCGTCCGGGTTCAACATCCGTCGCATTTCGAGATCAAAACCCGGCACTTTCCCACCCGCGTCCCAACCAGGTTGGAGAATAGCTAAGCCGGTAGCCAGGTCACAGCCGCGAGCAGGAGGAAGACCAGCCAGAGCGCGCGTCGTCGCATAGCTCCTCCCCGATGAATGGCGTGATGACGAAGACTTCCGGTAGCGGGAACGATAGAGGGAAAACGAATCAAACACCAGCCGCGGCCGGCGGCGCGGCGCGCCCTTCTTCTTCCAGGCGCACGCGCGCATCGACGGCGCGAAACTGCCGCGCGTCCGGAAAGAGCAGGAAGGGATTGACTTCGATTTCGGCGATGGAGGGAAAATCGCCCACAAGTTGCGAGAATCTCGCGAGCACTTCTGCGAGGCCGGTGAAGTCAACGGGCGGCTCGCCGCGCACGCCCTCGAGCAGGCGATAGCCGCGGATTTCGCGGATCATCTCCGCGGCGTCCAAATCGGTGAGCGGCGGCACGCGGAACGTGACGTCGCCCAAAGTTTCCACATAAATCCCGCCCAGACCGAACATGACCAGCGGGCCGAAGCTCGGGTCTTTCGACATTCCAAGAATCACCTCGCGACCGCCGCGCACGTATTCCTGAAGGAGAAACGTCGCGAGGTTTCTCCCGGCGCCTGAACCGGCCAGCATCCGGCGCGCCGCCGCCAGCAGCTCTTCCGGCGAGCGCAGGTCGAGCGCCACGCCGCCCGCCTCCGTCTTGTGGACGACGTCGGGCGAAATCAGTTTGAGGACCGCCGGAAACCGAAATCCCCTCGCCTGCTTCTCAAGCTCGTCGAGGTCCGCAGCAAGCACGGACCGCGCTGCGGGAATCCCATAACATTCCAGAAACCGCAGGCCTTCGGCGACCGTCAACTGTGACCGGCCGGCGGCGCGCACTTCCCGGAGGATTCCCTCCGCCTCGGCGCGACGCACGTCAAAGGCGCGCACTTCGCCGAGCGGCCGCTCCCGCCACTGGCGATAGCTGTAAAGCGCCGCGAGCGCCTGCACGGCCGATTCGGGGAAAAGGTAAACGGGCATGTGCCCGGGATGCTTCTCGTTGAGTTCCTGGAAGAATTCTTCCGGGGCCATCATCACGCTGACGAGAGGTTTTGGAAACTCCCGGCGCAACTCCTCGAGACCGAGCACGATATCCATCGGCCGGATCATCATGGGCGGAACGAAGACCACGAGGAGCATGTCCACGTCCGCATCCTCGAGCATCGCCCGCGCGCAGGCTTCGAAGAGGCTGCGGTCGGCCTTCGGCGTCATATCGACGGGATTCGCGACGCTGGCTTCCGGCGGCAGCAGGCCGCGGAGTTCGCGCGTCGCGCGCTCGCCGAGCTTTCCCACGCTCAGCCCGAGGCGAATGGCCGTATCGGTGGCCATGATGGCCGGGCCGCCCGCGTTGGTCAGAATCGCCAGGCGGTTTCCGCGCGGCAGCGGATTTTTGACGAAACCCATGGCCAGGTCAAACAGCGCTTCGACCGTGTCCACACGAATCACACCGCACTGCTCAAGCAGCGCGTCGGTGGCGACGTCGAGCCCCTGAGCGGTCACCAGCGCCCCCGTATGCGAGGAAGCGGCGCGCGCGCCCGCCGGCGTCCTGCCGGACTTGACCGCCACGATCGGTTTGCGCTTCGAGACGCGCCGCGCCACCTGAAGAAACCGCTGAGGATTCCCGAACGATTCCAGATACATCAGGATGAGGTCGGTGCGCGGGTCCGACTCCCAGTATTCAAGCAGGTCGTTCCCGGAAACGTCGGACTTGTTCCCCATGCTGACGAAATACGAGAACCCGATGTCGAGCTGGCGCGCGATGTTGAGAATCGCTACGCCCAGCGCTCCGCTCTGCGACATGAACCCGATGCGCCCGGCGAGCGGCAGCGTGGGGGCAAACGTCGCGTCCAGGCGGACTTCCGGGTCGGTGTTGATAACGCCCATGCAGTTCGGCCCGATCATGCGCATCCCGTGGCGGCGCACGAGCGCCCGCAACTCCGCTTCAATCCGCCGGCCTTCCTCTCCCGTTTCGCCGAATCCGGCCGTGATGACGACCAGCCCCCTCACACCCTTGCGCCCGCAGTCTTCGATAGCCTTCAGCACGACGTCGCGGGGAACGACGATGATCGCCAGGTCCACCGCGTCGGGAATCGCGGAAACGCTGGGGAAGGCTTTGATGGAATGAATGGCTTCCGCGTTCGGATTGACCGGAAAAACCTTGCCGTGGAAATTGTATTGAATCAGGTTGTGCAACAGTTCCCGCCCGATCGAGCCTTCCTTGCGCGAAGCTCCCACCACGGCGATTGATTTCGGCTTGAAGATGGGATCCAGTGGATGCATGCGCCTTCCTTGCCCGAACTCCACTCTGTTTCGCGCCAGAGCCGACGGACCGCTCCGGCTTCCGAGCTTTTGATTGAATGCCGCGGCACACGGAATGTCAACCGGGCGGTTGGCAGAGCGATTTTCTGTCCGCCGTCGGGCAATCCAGTCTATAATCCCCGCGCTTCAGACTTCGCCCGCGCCGGCGCCTCCGCGTCGGGAGGGCGATGCGGGTTCCCTCCCCGGTCCGGGTCGGGCGGACATCGCACCATGACGAAAGGGACGCAGACGGCGACCAAATACCTGATGGGGACTGCCTGCGCCGGCGTGTTCACCTACGGCGTCCTGGTTTCGTTTCTCGGCGCGACTCTGCCGGAGTTGCGCGCGCGACTCCACTTCGGCATGGACGAAAGCGGAACGCTCTTCACCATCCTCTACCTCGCGCAGATTCCCATGGTCTTCATCGCCGGGCCGCTGATCGACCGGTTCGGGAAAAAGCCCGTGCTCGCTTCCGGTGCGCTCGTTTGCGCCGTTTCGCTTCTCGGCATTGCCTACGCGCCCGGCTTTTTCTTCCTCGGGGTGCTCCTCTTCGTGCTCGGCCTCGGCGGCAGCTTCATGAACAGCGGCTCGAACACGCTGATCCCCGAGCTTTTTCCCGAAAATCCCAGTTCCGCACTGAACCTCGCGAACATTTTCTTCGGACTGGGCGCGGTGTTCTTCCCCCTGCTCATTACGCTGGTGGCAACGCAACTCGGGCTCGCCTTCGCGATGTGGATGATCGCGGTGATCGTCGGGGCCGTCTCGGTCGTGGTGCTCGCGCAGCGGTTTCCGGCCGCACGTTCGGCGAGCGGGTTCGACTGGCAGGAAGCGCGGAGCGTCGCACTCGATCCCGCCGTCATCATCCTCTCCTGGGTGCTCTTTTTCTACGTGGCGCTGGAAATTTCCGCCGGCGGCTGGATTCGGACTTACCTCGAGCAGGAATTCGCAGTCTCCGCCAGAACTTCCGGCCTGATCCTGACGAGTTTCTGGGCGACCATCATGGTGGGCCGGCTGGTGGCCAGCCAGTTGCTCAAGCGCGTTCGTGGGCCCGTGGTGCTGCTGGCCGCGGGAGCGACCTCGATTTTCGGTCTGATCCTGATGGCCACCGCGCCCTCGCTGGCGCTCGCCACCCTCGGCATCGTCATCTGCGGTCTGAGCTTCGCTCCCGTGTTCCCGACCACCGTCGGGACCGCCAGCGCCTACTTCCCCAAGCTTTTCGGCACCGTCTTCGGAATCCTGATGGCAACCGGCCTGATCGGGGGCATGATTCTTCCCAAAGCCATCGGGTATGTGGCCGAACGCGCCAGCGTTCGGCAGGGAATCTGGCTGCTCGTCGCCACAGCCGTCCTGCTCCTCCTCGTTCAGGGCGTTTTCCTTCGCTACGAGAAACGCCGTTTCCTCACTCCGAAGCCTTGAAGCGATTCTGTGCACACGGTTGTGATGGCTGTTGGCTGAGCGCGCTGCCGCCCTCTATAATCGCGCTTTCTGCCGGAGGTGAGCGTGGTCCGGAACAAGTCGGTCACCCAACTCGCCGCGTTTCTCCTGATTCTCACCGCGTGGCTCGGCGCCGCGGAGCGCCCGGAACTCGAGCCTGACATTCTGCTGATTCCCGACCAAATCACCTACAACGTCGGTGAGACCGTTCGCCTCAGCGCCTCGCGTGCCCCTGCGGCACCGCAGCCCTCTGAGCGCGGCGTCGTCGAGAACGGACCCGCACTCGCGCTTGCGGCGACCCTCCGCTACGCGGGAGAGGAGCATCCGCTTGTCGAGCGCGTGGCCCTGGGCATTCTTGCCCCGGCCTTGTCCGCAGGGCGTTCCGAGTCGCTCGAAGTCTGGACCGTCCCGCGCGACGCGCGGACCGGCCGTTACGAAGTGGACCTCATCGCAAGCGATGCGGCGACACGGCGGCAGCTTTTCGCCCGCCGCGCCGTAGCGTCGTTTGCAGTCCATCGCAAGCTTGTGCGGATCGAGCGCATTGAACTCGACAAGTCCTTCTATTTTTCGGGCGATCGCGTGAGTGCGCGTGTGGTGCTCAGGAACCTGAGCGGCGAGCGGCTGGAAGGTTTACACGTCGAATTTGCCGACCGGCATTGGCCGTGGATTACGCCGCCCCCCGACGCCGTACCGCCCCGAATTGCGACCGTGGCGGAGAGCGTTGCGCTCGCGGCGGGCGAACGGCGGGAGTTGGACGCCCGCAGCGCGCTCGCGGCGCGAATCGTGGAACAACCCGCCTTCCATCAGTATGCCGTCATCGTGCGGGACGGCGAGCGGCGGATTCTCGACATCGCCTTCAGCCCGCCGGTCATCGTGCGCCCGCCGGGAGTGGAGGAACCGCGGCCCTACCCGAATCAGTATCTTTTCCCGCGCCTGGACGCCGTGAAAACGGATTCGTTTCGAAAGTTCTATTCTCCCGGCGCGCGCTCGGCCGCCATCGAGTTCGACCACTCCCGCGCGATGTTCCGGCCCGGCGACGAAGCGATCATCCCTTTCAGCGTACAGAACCCCACCCCATGGCACTGGAACAAAGTGACGGTGCGCGCGTCACTGCACGCGCTCGGTCGCGAGGGGTTCAGCGAACAAACGCTCGCCGAGGGACTGGAGCTGCTTTACCAAGGCTCTCCGGTCGAACTCAAAGCCCGCTTCCGACTTCCCGAAGACGGCGGCGGCCTCTATCGCATCGTCGTCGAGCTGCGGAGCGCTGCGGGTGAAATCCTCGCCGCGAGCCAGCTCGAAATCGCCGCTAATCCCCTGCCGCGCTCCATTCTGATTTTCAGCGCGCATCAGGACGATGAGACCGCGCACAGCGCCACCATTCGCGCCGCGGTGGAAAACGGTGTGCCGGTGCGAATCGTTTACTTCACGAGCGGCGACGCCGGCTCCTGCGACCGCTATTACCAGCGCTCCTGCGGTCCCGCCGAAGCGCTCTATTTCGGCGCACTGCGCATGGAAGAGGCGCGCGCAGCGCTGGCCCATCTGGGTTTGGCGAGGGAGAATATTTTCTTCCTGGGTCTCCCGGACGGCGGCTCGGAACAGATCTGGATGAATCATGTCAACCCCTCGAACCCTTATCTTTCCGTCCTGCTCGGGACCGACCGCGCTCCCTACGAAGGCTTGTTTCGGCCGAACCTGCCTTACGCCAGAGACTCCGTCGTTGCAGCCGCGAAGGAACTGATTCGCGAGTTCCAGCCCGAAATCATTTACACGGGCCATCCCGACGAACGCCACGTGGACCACCGAACCAACAACTGGTTCGTCGTCAAGGCGCTCCAGGAATTGAAGCGCGAAGGCGCGCTGCCGCCGGGCGTGAAACTGCTCGTGGACCAGGTTTACGGGCCCGACCCGCGCTCCAAGGCGCCCTATCGCTTCGAAAAACACATTCTCAACGTTCCGGGAGAAGTCGCGGCGCGCCGCCAGGAGGCGGTGTGGTTCTATCAGTCGCAGATGGGCAATCGCGCGCTCGGCAGCGCGCGCAGCTTCAGCGAACTTCCTCGAACGGAAGCCCACTGGCAGGTGCTAGACTGGATGGAGCACGAAGGATGGAACGAATAGAATTGAATCGTTGAATCATCGGGTCATGGAGTCATTGAAGATCGCGCTTTGCCTACTCTCACTCGCTGATCCCGACGAAACATCCAAACCCTGAATCCATCCGGAGACCATGAAGAATCCCGACGAGCCGCGAAATACGAATGAGGCCGCGCCGGACGGCGCCGCAGGGCCCGAGGAGCCATTTCCGTGCCTGAGGTGCGGCCAGATGCTCGGCCCGACCGCGCGGGTGTGCGCCTCGTGCCGCGAGCCGGTGGACCTCGAACTCGTGCGGTCCAACGCGCGAATGGCCGCTCCGCCTCCAGTGGAAGAAGTCGCTTCGGTAACCGAACCGGCCGCGCCCCGGCCGCCCTCCGAAGCGCAGTTTTCCTGGCCCATGTTTTTCGCGCTGGTCCTTGTGTGGCTCCTGACCGCGTTCGTGGCGCAGCGCCAACTGGGCGAGCAAGGCGCTCAAGCGCTCATGCTTATCGTCCTGATTTTTTCTTCCGCCTGGGTCACTTACGACGCGCGGCGGCGCGGGGTGCCGAAGCCGCTGCGCTGGGGCGTGGGGTCGCTGCTCGTCTGGATTGTGGTCTTCCCCTGGTACCTCTCCCGCCGCCGCACGCCGGACGTTCCCTGCGCCCTCGTCGAAGGCCCCACGGCGGGACGGGTCCTGCTCATCATGGTGGTAGTGTTCTTCCTGCTCGGCCTGCTGTCGCACCTGGCCAAGGGCGGCTTGGCGTGAAAGTCCAGAGCTGCAAGGTGGAGACGAGAGATAGCAAAGAAGAAGGGGCCGGCGTTCACTCGCCGGCCAGGGCGCCGTCCGACGCCTGGCAGACGTAAACCTCGCCCTTCAGTCCCAGCGATTGTTCGTAACCGCTCCGCACGGCCTCCGCGAAATCTTCCGCGGCCTCGGCGCGCACCAGATTCACCGTGCAGCCGCCGAAGCCCGCCCCGGTCATTCGCGCGCCCAGGCATCCCGGCTGCTTCCAGGCGAGTTCGACCAGCGTGTCGAGTTCCTTCGAGCTGACCTCGTAGTCGTCGCGCAGGCTGACGTGCGAGGCGTTCATCAGCTCGCCGAATCGCTCGACGTCGCCCTGCTCGAGGACGCGGACGGCTTCAAGCACACGCTCGTTCTCACTCACCACGTGCCGCGCGCGCCGGAGGAGGATTTCGCTCAGCGCCTCGCGCGCCGTTTCCAGGTCTTCGGACTCCACGTCGCGTAGCGAGGTGACGGCCAGCCCCGCCGTTCCGAGCTGCGTCACCGCCTGCCGGCACTGCTTCAGGCGCACTTCGTATTCCGACCGCGCGAGAGCGCGCTTGACGCCCGAATTGCAGACGACGATCTTGACGTCGGCGCGCAACGGGACGTGGCGGTAAGTGAGGTCGCGGCAATCGAGGAAAAGCGCGTGGTCGCGTTTGCCGAGGGCGGAGATGAACTGATCCATGATGCCGCAGGGGACGCCGACGAATTCGTTTTCGGCGCGGCGCGAGAGTTTAACGACGTAAACGGGGTCGAGCGTCAGGCCGGCGAGCCGCTGCCAGAACACCGTAGCGCCCACTTCGAAGGCCGCCGAGGAGCTGAGCCCCGCTTCGCGCGGCACCTCGCCGCCGAAGACCAGGTCCGCGCCCACCAGCGCGTGCCCGTCCTCCTGAAGGAACCGGGTCACGCCGCGCAGGTAGTTGCTCCAGCGCTGGGACTCGTCGCGGCGGATGTCGTCGAGTGAAAACTCAGACGCCGCCTGGAAGTCGAGCGAATGAACGCGCACGGTGCGGTCGTTGCGGCGGCGGCCGGCGAACTGGATGGCGCGGTCGATCGCCGCGGGCAGAACGAATCCGTCGTTGTAATCCGTGTGCTCGCCGATCAGGTTGACGCGTCCCGGCGCCCGGACCACGACTTCCGGTGAGTTTCCATAAAGCTTTTGAAACGCGCGTTCGATCAATTCAACACCTCGCAGAAGGGCCGGAATTCATGCCGGAGATGTTCTCGTGTCCGCGCTGCCGCGTCCACCCGCTCTCGGGTCCAGCAACTCCGCCCGCCGCGTCGGGCGGACGGCGCGCAGCTCCGCCGCTTTTTCTTCGGCCAGCGAATCGTTCAGGAAACTCCCCGCCCCGGTTTCGACGCTCGCCAGGTACTTCAGCTTGTCCCGGCTGCGATAGGGCGGATAGAACTCGATGTGAAAATGGAAATACGGAAATCGTCCTCGCACGGGCGCCTGGTGGAGCAGCATCATGTAGGGAAACGAAAACCCGTAGAGGTTGTCGTACTTGAGCGTCACCCACTTCAGGATCTCTGCAAGCGCTTTCTCTTCGGCCGAAGAAAAATCGTCCAGCGACCCGTGATGACGCCGCGAGAAGATGTGGATTTCGTAGGGCCAGCGCGCGTAGAACGGCACGAAAGCCGTGAAGTAAAGGTTCTCCGCCACCAGGCGCCGGCCGTCGCGACGCTCCTTCCGCAGCACCTCGCAGAAAACGCATCGCCGGCGCCGCCGGTAGTGCAGGCGCGCGGCAGAGAGTTCGCGCTCCAGGCGCGGCGGAACATAGGAGAAAGCGTAGATCTGTCCGTGCGGGTGCGGCATCGTCACGCCGATGACCTCGCCCTTGTTTTCGAAGATCAGGACGTAACGGATTCCCGGCATCGCCCGCAGCTCGTTGAAGCGCCGTCGCCAGAGCCGCACCAGCCGTGTCAGGTGGTCGAGCGGGAGCTGGGGCAGCGACGTCGAATGGTCAGGGTGATAGAGCACGACGTCGCACTTTCCATGCGAGCGCGCGACGCGATAGAAATCATCACCTTGGAGGGCGGGTTCCGGCGCGGGAATTGAAAGCGCCGCGAAGTCGTTGGGGTAGATGTAGACGTCGTAATGGTCCGGGACGCGGCCCGAACCGGGGCAGAAAGGGCACCAGTCCTTGGGCATCTGCGGCCGGTGCTGGCGGTGGGAAGCCGTGGAAACCCACTCGCGGGCTGTGGGGTTCCAGCGAAGTTCCGTCATGGGCCGCTGCGGCGGGCCGCTCGCAGCGCCAGGGACCCCATCACCAGGGCGAAGACCAGCATTCCCAGCCCCCACCAGACGTTGATGTTCACGCCGAGCGAGCGCTCGTAGATGCTCCGGTCTGCGACGGCGCCGTATCCGATGAGGACGAGCCCGTAGATGATGAAAAGTCCCGCGATGGGCCAGCGGAGGTCAAAACCCATAAGGTACCTACCAGAAGATGATGTTCAAGACGATGGCGGCCGCCAGGATGCCGATCGCCAGAAAGCCCGGACGATCGTACCACGGCACGCCTTCGGTCTTGGGTTTCGGCGTGAGCGCGTAAACCAGCCCCACGAGTTCTTCCTCCCTGCGGGGCTTCATGAAAAAGGTGGCGACGACCGTGACGGTGAAACAGATCGTGAAAGCGTAGATCGCCTGGTAGAAGTTCGCCGTCATATCGCTCGGATACGCAATCCTTCCCGACCAGTAGAGCAGGTAATGCCCCACGGCGCCGAGAATTCCCGAGAGCAGGCCCACAAACGCCGCGTTGGGCGCCGTGCGCTTCCAGAACATGCCGAGCGCGAAGGTGGCAAACAGCGGCGCGTTGAAAAACGTGAACAGGAGCTGGAGATAATCCATCAGCGTCTCAAATTTGAGGACGATGAAGGCGGTGACGACGCCCATGCTGACGGCGAAGATCGTCGCCAGCTTCCCCATCATCAGGTAATGGCTGTCGGATTTCCCGGGGTTGATGTGCGTCTGGTAGATGTCGTAAGTCCAGACGGTGTTGAAGGCCGTCACGTTTCCGGCCATCCCGGACATGAAGCTCGCCAGCAGGGCTGTCAACCCGATCCCCAGCAGGCCGTTGGGGTAGTAGCGCTCGAGCAGCGCCGGAATCGCGTTGTCGTAGAAAAGCGTCCCGTCGGGCCGCGTGCCGAGGACCTGCGCCGAATCCGGGAGCGAGACCGAAACGAGGCCGGGAAGGATGATGATGAACGGGAAGAACATCTTCGGCACCGCGGCGATGAGCGGCGTTCGCTGAGCCGCAGCCATGTCCTTGGCGGCCAGCGCCCGCTGGACCACCAGGAAGTCCGTGCACCAGTAGCCGAACGAAAGCACGAACCCCAGGCCGAAGATGAGTCCGAACCAGTCAATCCCCATGGGATTCCGGGAGGGGTCCCAGACATTCGCCCAGGTGTGCGCGTAGCCGGGATCGGGCAGGCTCTGCGCCAGTCCGGCGAACCCGCCTACCTCTCGCAGCCCCAGGACGGCGAGCGGCAGGAGTCCGAAAACGATCAGGAAGAACTGGAGGACTTCGTTGTAAATCGAGGACGTGAGGCCGCCGAAATAGATGTACACGGCGACGATCGCCGCGGAGGCGATGACACTCGCCTCGAAGCGCCAGCCCAGCATCCGCTGGAACAGGATCGCCATGGCGTAAAGGCTGATCCCCGCCACGAGCACCGTCTGGGTGGCGAAGGCCAGCGCCTGGAGCGTCCGCGTCTTTTCGTTGTATCGCTTCTTCAGGAACTCGGGCACGCTGCGGACTTTGCTGCCGTAATAGAACGGCATCATGAAGAGGGCCACGAAACACATTGCCGGCATCGCCGCCAGCCAGTAGAAGTGGTTGACGATGGCGCCGTACTTGGCGGCGTTGGAGGCGTGACCCATCACTTCCAGCGCGCCGAGGTTCGCGGCCATGTAGGCGAGGCCCGTAATCCATCCGGGAATCGAGCGCCCGGACATGAAAAAGTCCTCGCCCGTCTTCATCCTCCCCTTCAGCGCGTACCCGATGCCGATGACGAAGATGAAATAGATGGCGATAATCGCGTAATCGATGGGAGTCAGATTCATGCAGCACCTGCCGAAGCGCGGGTTTTTATCACATCCCCCTTGAAAAGTAAACGAAAGGAATTGGAAGGCGGGAGTTCCAACGGCCCCCCCCAAACCTGCGGGCAATCTCACCGCACCGTCAGCGTAATCGTCTCTGAATGGGCCCTCGCCCCGAACGAGGCCTCGACCGTGAGGGTGTAGGTGCCGATAGGAGTTCCCGGCTGGGAGGGGGCGGGCGGAGGCGGAGCAACCGCCCCACCTCCACAGGAGGCCCACAGGAACGCCGACAAGACCGCCGCCGCAAAGGGAATCGAGCGCCGACGGCGGAGTGAGAGGGCGGCGAGAATCCACACCGCAAGGGCCATGGACAGGGCGGACACTCTCCCAATGCCGTTCAGGAGCGCGGGCCACCGCTGCCCGCGATGGCGGGGCGGCGCCAAAGACGCCGCGGTGGTTTGCACTGTCAGCGTCGTCGTCACCTCGCCGGTGCCGTTCAGGGCCACCTTGGCAGGCTCGACCGTGCACGTGCTGAGGAGCGGCGCGCCGACGCAGGCGAGCGAAACCTCACCGACAAAACCGTAGAGAGGGGTGAGGGTCAGCGACATTGTCGCCGATTGTCCGGCCGTGACGCTGAGCGTCTTTTGCGCCGCCGTCAGCGCGAAGTCGGCCCCAAGCCCGGCGAGGGCCACCGATTTGGAGTCTTCCGGGCTGCTGTTGAGGATGTCGACGCTTCCCCGATGCTCGCCCGGGAAGGAGGGAATGAACGTGATGTTCAGCGTGCACTCGCCGCCGGGCGGAAGCGCTGTGCCACACGCGTTGGTCTGCGAGAAATCTCCCGTCGCACGGATGTCGGTGATCTCGAGCGGTTCGTTCCCCGTGTTGGCCACCCGGATGGTCGTGGGGGAAGTCGAAGAGCCGACGGGCTGGCTGCCGAAATCGACCTTCGCCGGCTCCACACTCATTTCGGGCCCCAGCCCGGTGCCGGTGAGCGTGACGACGTGCGGGCTCCCGGGCGCGTTGTCAACCAGCGTCAGAGTCTGAACATGAACCCAGGGCGTCTGCGGGCTGAATGTGACGCTGATCGAGCACCCGCCATCCACGGCGACCGGAGCGCCGCAGGTATGACTTGCCGAGAAATCGCCGCTCGCCGAAATGCTGCTGAAAACCAGTTCGGCCTGACCGCCGTTCGAAATTTCGACCGATTGAGGCGCGCTGGTCGCGCCGAGCGGCACTTCCCCAAAGTCGAGGCTGGTTGTGGAGAGTCGGACCGACGGCGCGGCGATACCGTTTCCCGCGAGGTTCACGACGAAGGGACTACCCTCAGCGTTGTGCTCAATCGCAACGCGGCCCGCGCGCACACCGAAATCACTCGGGGTAAAAGTGATGCTGACCGTGCAACTCTCGCCCCCGGCCAGACTCGCCGGACAATCGTTCGTCTGGCCGTAGTCGCCCTCGACAACGGAATTCCCGACGAGAAGCGCTGCGTCGCCGCGGTTTTCGAGCTTCACATCGAGGGGCTCACTCACCGTTCCGATTTCCTGGTCGGCAAATACGTAACTCAATTCGCGCGGAGAAACCACGGGCCGGCCGAGGTCGGCAAATCTGGACACAAATCCTTCGAACGAGCCTCCGCCATACGCAGGTTGGAGCGCGTCGTCAGTCAGCGGGAAGTCGGTCGAGAACGTTTCTCCCGCGACCCACGCGTTCCCGGCCGCGCCCACCGCCGCAGCGCGCGCGCGCTCGTTTCCACTTCCGCCGAGGTAGGTGGAGAAGATCAAGGCGGTACCGGCGGGATTCACTTTGGCGAGGAAGGCGTCGAAGAAACCTCCGCTTTCAGCCTGCACGGGATACGAAACCGGAAAGCCCCCGCCGTGCGTTGAGCCCGCCACGTAGGCGTCGCCTTGGCCGTCCACCGCAATCGCCAGTCCCGAATCGGCGCCGAGCCCTCCGAGATACGTGGAATAGGCGAGTTCGCCGGACACTGGCGAGAGCTTTGAAACAAAGGCGTCCACCGTCGTGCCGCCTCCGGACGTCTGAAAAGCCTCAGGCGTAACGGGCAGGTCGGTCGAAGTCGTTTGTCCCGTCAGATAAACCGCGCCCTCGCCGTCGAGGGCGATGCCAAACGCGTAGTCGGCATGACTTCCGCCGAAATAAGTCGAGTACGTCAGCGCCGAACCGGCTTCGCTGAGCTGGGAAACGAAGGCGTCTGGGCAGGGAAAAGGATTGAGAGAAGACCCGCACGTGCCGGCCTTCAGCGTGGATTGGAGAGCCGAAACGGTCGGGAAGTCTCCCGAGTCCGTCCAGCCCGCAACGTGCGCGCGCCCCTGCGAGTCCACGACGACTCCGAAAGCGAGGTCCTGGCCGCTGCCGCCAAGGTACGTCGAGAACTCCAGCCCGCTTCCGTCGGCCGAAATACGCGCGACGAAGGCATCGTAAACGCCGCCGAAGAAAGGCTGAGCGGCGCCCGCCGTCGTTGGAAAGTTTGGCGAAGCCGTGAAACCCGCCACGACGGCGCGGCCGCCGGAAACAGCAATCCCCTGCCCGAAATCGTCTCCGCTTCCTCCAAGGTAAGTGGCATATTCGACCCGGGCGCCGTCCGCAGAAATTTTGGCGACGAACGCATCCACGCCCCCGCCGCTCGCCACTTGGAACGCTCCGACAACGGGGAAGTCGTGCGAGTTCGTGTGCCCGGCCACGTAAGCTTCTCCGGTTGCCGGATCCACGGCCAGGGCCACACCGTAGTCTTCGCCGCTGCCGCCGAGATAGGTGGCGTAAATCAGAATCGTGCCGGTTGGGTCGAATTTGGCGACGAAAGCGTCCGGACAGGGGAAAGGGTCAGCGCTGGTGCCGCACGTGCCTCCGCCCAGCGCAGGTTGCGCCGCGCCCGCGAGCGGGAAATCCGCAGAGTTCGTGTAGCCCGCGACATAGATGTTCCCCGCGCCGTCCACGGCCACGGCCTGCACAACGTCGAGCCCGCTGCCGCCGAGATAGCTGGAGTATCCGAGACTCGGATTGATGGTGAGTGCCTGGAGGTGGTCGGGCGCGGCGAACCCGAGACACAGGATGACCGCCGCTGCCGGTACCGTAAACCACGCCCCCGCGAGACGCCAGGGCAGCGCACTTGACCGGCAGGCAAAGACGCCTTTCGCCATCTCTTCGCTCCCCTTGATTCTTCGGCTGGGAGCGAGAGCGTCTTGAGGACGTCCTGTTTACAGAACGACCTGCAACCCCGGAGGAGAGAGGCTCAGTTCAGGAAAAACGTGCGGTAAAGCGTGTCGCGCTTGACGGGACGGAAACCGGCGTCGGAAATCAGCCGGCGCAGTTCGGCTTCGTTGGTGGTGTTCGTGCAGCCCGCGGCGCGCACTACATTTTCTTCAATCAGGATGCTGCCCAGGTCGTTCCCGCCGAACCGCAGCGCGACCTGCCCGATCTTGTGGCCCGGCGTGAGCCACGAGGCCTGAATGTTTTCGACGTTGTCGAGATACAGCCGCGAGACCGCGAGCGTCTTCAGATAATCCACCGCCGTGGCCTCTTCCTTGACGAAGTTTCCGAGCGAAGTGTTCTCGCGCTGGAACATCCAGGGGATGAAGGCGGTGAATCCGCCGGTCTCCTCCTGAAGCCGCCGGATGTGTTCGAGGTGGTTCACGCGGTGTTCGAGCGTCTCGCCGCATCCGAACATCATCGTCGCGGTGGTCCGCAGGCCGAGTTCGTGCGCGGTGCGATGAACGGAGAGCCATTCCGCGGTCGTGCACTTCAGCCGCGCGATGCGGCGCCGCACTTCGTCATCCAGAATTTCGGCGCCACCGCCCGGGATCGAATCGAGCCCGGCGTCCCGGAGCCGCGCGATGGCGTCCCGCAGCGTGAGTCCGGAAACCTCGGCGATGTTCAGAACTTCCGGAGCGGAAAAGCAGTGGAGGTGCAGTCGCGGATAGCGCCGCTTGATGCTGGAGAGCAGGTGCTCGTAGTAGTCCATCTTGAGGTCGGGATTCAGCCCGCCCTGCATGAGGACGCCGGTCCCGCCCAGCGCAACGGTTTCCTCAATCTTCTGAAAGATCGAATCGAGCGGCTGGATGTAACCTTCGGGCGAACCCATGGGCCGGTAGAAAGCGCAGAACGTGCAGTATTCCGTGCAGAAGTTCGTGTAGTTGATGTTGCGGTCCACGATGTAGGTGACGACGTTTTCCGGATGCAGTCGCCGCCGCAGGGCGTCCGCCTCCATGCCCACACCCAGGAGGTCGTCGCTGCGGAGCATCTCGAGCGCTTGAGCCTTCGTCAGAGCCACGGCCCTTTCCGTTCCTCCTACTTTCGCGTTCCGGCGGCTTCGATCAGAGTTCGAATCGATGGAACGATCATCAAGAGAAGCGCGCCACGCTGCTTGCCGGCACGCTCCGCGAGTTCCATTTGTTCCTTGACCCAGCCCGCGGGCGCGACCCTTTGCTTCTCAATATAGTCCAGCGCCTGAAGTCCCGCCGCGGCGAGCGCCGAAACGTCCTCCGAGAACGGCGCCGCTTCGCGAAGCAGTCCGGAGCTTTCCATCATCGGCGCCAGCTTCCTGCGCAGGTCTCGCCAGCCCGTCAGCCGCTTGCGGACCTCTTGCCGATTATCGCTCAAGCGCGCGACGAGCGCCGCAAATTCTCGCGCTGCGAGGCTTTCCGGCCGCGCGGCGTCCACCAGGCGGTTGAGCGGCGTGTCCTGTCGGTAATCGCGCGTCTGGCCGCGCTCGTAGAGCTTCACGGGCTCGAGCAGGTCGGCGAGTTCTCGCAGGGGCGCCGGATCGTGGCGCCCCGCCAGCCGTTCGAGCATCGGCCCGTAATTCTTCCTGTGCGTCGCGCCGGCCCATTCCAGATGCCGGCTCGCGAAGTCCAGGCGGCGATAGAGCGAGTCCACATCTTTCGTTTCCTGCGGCGACCACAGCCGTTCCGCAATCGCCGCTCCGCGCGGCCAGATCCGCGAGTCAACCGTTTCCGGGCTCACATACTCCGACCACATGCACGCCTCGCCGCCCAGGACTCGCCGCTTCTCCTCCGCCGTCAGACCGGCCGTTTCTCCTTCCAGCGGGTCGATGGCGTAGTGAAACTCCGCAGTGCGCATATGATCGAGGTAATAGCCGAAGGAAAGGATGCCGCCGAAGCCCAGCCGCGCCGCCTCCGCCAGCGACTTCTGTCCGCGCCACGAATGGACCACGATGTCGCGTGGCAGGTCCAGATGCAGGACTTCATCCCAGCCGATCATTTTCTTCCCGTGCTTCTGGACGATTTTGAGAACGCGGCTGTTGAAGTGGGCCTGGAGGTCGTGGTTGTCCTTGATCCCCTTCTCCTTCATGAAAGCCTGGATGCGCGGGTTCTGGTCCCAGTGCTTGCCGGTGACTTCGTCGCCGCCGATGTGGAAGTAGGCGTCCGGGAACAGCCCGGCCATCTCGCCGATGAACTGATCGAGGAATTCGTACACCTCTTCTTTGGTCGGGTCCATCGTCGGGTCGAAGATTCCCCAGGCGCGCTCGATCACGTAAGGGCCCGGGGCGCTGGCCAGTTCCGGATAGCCGACGAACCAGCTCGTCGTATGCCCGGGGATGTCGAATTCCGGCATAACGCGGATGCCCCGGTCGCGCGCGTAGGTGATGATTCCGCGAATCTGCTCCTGCGTGTAGAAGAGTCCGTCCGAGCCCAGCTCGTGCAGCTTCGGGAATCTCTTGCTTTCGACGCGAAATCCCTGGTCGTCGGAAAGGTGCCAGTGGAGCGTGTTCAGCTTGACGGCGGCCATCGCGTCGAGCGTGCGCTTGACGGCTTCGACCGGCATCCAGTGACGGGAGGAATCGAGCAGAATGCCGCGCCAGGGAAAACGTGGGCGGTCGCTGACCGTCACCGCGGGCGCGGCAATTCCCTCCGCGTCCACCTCGACGAGTTGCAGGAAAGTCTCCAGGCCCCGCAGGACGCCGAGCGGCGTCCCGGCCGTCAGGCGCGCCTGACCGGGCGCAACCTCGAGACGATAGGACTCGTCCTCGCCCACCTGCTGAACTATTTCACCAGCCCGCTCGCAGCCGATGAGGAAGGTCGCGGCCTGCGGATCTTTCGCGAGCCCTTCGGCGAGGGGAATTCCGGTCTGCCGCGCGAGCCGCCGCAAGAAGCGGAGCGCGCCGCGCTCGATGCGCGGCTCGATGACGCCCGTCAATCCCACGCTGAACTTGCCGTCAATCGCCAGTCGTCCCTCGCCACGCGTCACTTCCGCGGGCTGGGGCAGCAGGTTCAGTTCCCCGGCCGCCAGCGGATTGAGGCC
>CAZKXX010000009.1:0-58279 GCA_964556705.1 uncultured Acidobacteriota bacterium | reverse complement strand
CGTGGGTTCGGCGCTTTCCGACCCGTATTACGCCGTTTCAGCGGGGTTGAACGGCCTGGCGGGGCCGCTCCACGGGCTCGCCAACCAGGAGTGCCTGCACTTCGTGCTCGCCATTCTGGAAAAGTACAAAGGGCTGCCGAGCGACGCCGACCTGCGCACCTTCGTGTGGGACACGCTCCAGTCCGGACACGTCGTTCCCGGCTACGGCCACGCCGTGCTGCGCGTCACCGACCCCCGGTTCACAGCCTTCCACGAGTTCGGCGCGCGCGTCTGCGGCAAGGACGACATCTTCAAGCTGGTGGACGCGCTGTTTCGCGTCGTGCCGGAAGTCCTGCGCGAGCAGGGCAAGGCCAAAGACCCCTGGCCGAACGTGGACGCCATCTCCGGCTCGCTGCTCTATCACTTCGGTCTGACCGAGTTTGACTACTACACGGTGCTGTTCGGAGTCTCGCGGGCGCTCGGCATGTGCGCGCAACTGGTGGTCAACCGGGCGATGGGCACGCCCATCACGCGGCCGAAGTCGGTGAGTATGGAGTGGATTCGCCGCACGGCGGGGAAAGCGCGCCAAGCCGCCTGAGCCGGCGGGCGCGGGACGGAGGACGAAAGGAAGTCGGTGCTCCCATGACCAAGTCGGTATGCTCGGACTGCCCGGTTTTGAAGAGCCTGCTCTTCCGCGGTCTGACTTCGGAACAGATCGCCCGGCTGGGATGCGTCTTCCGTCCCGCGCGCTACCGCCGCGCCCAGATCCTGTTTTTCGAGGGCGGGGCCGCCCAGCACGTCTTCGCGCTGCACGGCGGCCTCGTCAAAATCGTGAAGTCGCTGGAGAACGGCAAGGACCGCATCACCCGCGTTCTCTTCCCCGGAGAATTGTTCGGACTCGAAGCGTTGACCGAGCCGAACTATCCGCTCACCGCTGTGACGCTGCGCGACTGCGAAATCTGTTCAGCGCCGCGCGAGGAGTTCCTCCGCTTTCTGCACGACAATCCGGATATCTCGCTGGGCATGGTCCGCTTCCTGGTGGGCGAGGTCTCGCGCGTGCGGACTCAGGTGACCGACCTCAGCTTCAAGGACGCGCGCATGAAAGTGGCGACGCTGCTGCTTTCCCTGGTGCACTCGGAGAGCGATTCACCCACACCGCCGTACAACCTGCACCTTCCTTTTTCCCGGCAGGAGATCAGCGAGATCCTCGAACTTTCTCCCGAAACCGTCAGCCGCACGCTCAGCGCATTGCGCAAAGAGCAGGTGCTGGAGGCGCGCGGCCGCCGGGTTGTCATCCAGAATCTTCAGGGCTTGGAAGCCGCCGCGCAACGCTGACGCGGCGGCTGCTCCGATTCTTTCCCTCCGTCCTGCAGCGCTCCCGACGCGCAACTTCTTGTCCGCTGACACGCTGTCCTAGCCCGTCAGTGTTGTGCGCATCTCGTCAGGACACTAGGTGCCTGACTAAAAGCAATTAGTTTTGGGAGATTGACGGCGCGCAGTCTGATCGCTGCCCGTTCGCATCGACACGCCCTCCATCGGTCTTTAACCTCCACCCTGCGTCTGGGTGAATGGTCAGGGGGGAGTCAAGACAAGAAACGGACTCCACCAAAGCTAAACCGCTCCGCCCGAAATCTCGATAGACGGGCCGAGAGCAACGACTCCCCTCGCATCCGACCAACTGAAGCTGAGGAGTTCGATGTCTTTTTTTCGGCTCAGCCTCGTCACCCTGGCGAGCTTCATTGCCTTCACACTCTCCGGGGAAACGCAGCGTAGCCAGGCCCCGTCAGGACCGAATCCCGAACCGACCTCCACCGACCTCGTGTTCGTGCAGGCGCCGGTGTTCGCGGCGGGCGATGTCCGGGGTCGCTTTCCGCAGGGCAGCCGGCTCGCGCGCCTGAGCGCGCCGGGCCGCGAAGTCGAAAACCTCACGCCCGACTTTTTCGCTGTCGCCGACCCCCAGATTTCCAGTGACGGAAAACGCGTGCTCTTCGCCGCGCAGGAGCGCGAGGGCGCGACCTGGGCCGTCTGGGAGATGAACACGGACGGCTCGGGAAAACGGCGCGTCACCGCGATGGAACGGGACTGCGTGCGGCCGGCGTACCTGGCACGGGACCACATCACCTTCTCGTGTTCCACTCCCGCGGGCTGGCAGGTCCACGTTGCGAAGCGCAATGGCTCTGACGCCCATCCCATCACTTTCGGTCCCGGGAATTTCCTGGTCGAAACGGTCCTGCGCGACGGCCGCATCCTGGTCAGCGCGGACTATCCGCTGCGCGCGGAAGCCGCCGCGACGGGCTCGCGCGAGCTTTACGTGCTCCGCCATGACGGCACGGCGCTCGCTTCCCTGCGCTGCGACCACGAGCACCGCGCGGCGCGCTCCGACGCGGTCGAGATGGCGGACGGTTCCGTGGTCTTCATCAAGGCGAATGTTCCGGGCTCCTCGCCGGGCGGGACACTGGCGTGGATCCAGCGGGGTGAACTCCACAACTCGCCGCTGGGAGACCCGGCGGCGGTGAGCGGGACGCCGCGGCCGCTCGCGGACGGCCGGCTGATCGTGGCGCGCCAGTCGGGAACGCCGCGGTTTGACCTCTACGCGCTCGACGAAGCGCGCGGCACAGCCGAACTCGTCTTTCGCGACCCACAGTACTCGAGCCTCCAGCCCGTCGCGGTCAAGCCGCAGCCCGTCCCGCGCTGGTACTGGAGCACGGCCAGTGCCAGCGACCCGGCGGGATATTTCATCGGGATCGACAGCTACCACGCTGCGGAGATGGCCGGCGGCCGCATCTCGACGCGCATCGCGGCCGTTCGCGTTATCGCTCTGGACGCTCAGACCAACCGCGAGATCGTCCTCGGCCAGGCGCCGGTGGAAGAGGACGGGTCGTTCTACATCGCCGTGCCGCCGGACCGCCCGGTGCGGTTCGAGCTGCTGGACAACGGCCAGCAGGTGATCCGCGCGCAGCACAGTTGGATCTGGGCACGGGCCGGCGAAGAGCGCGGCTGCGTCGGCTGCCACGAAGACAAGGGTGTCACGCCGCCGAACCGCTGGCCGCTCACGCTGCGGCGCTTCGATACTCCCACGCCGCTGGGTGTGACGTTGCCGCCCCGCAAGGCGCATTGAGATTGACGATGAAGAGACCGACAGCCATCATTTCTATCAGCCTCGCCCTGGCCGCGCTGCTCGCCGCGCCGGCGAAATTCCACGGGCAGAGCAGCCGCCCGAGTGTGCCCGCGCCTCATCCCCTTCCCGCTTACGAAGACGTCACGGCGCAGTCCGGCATCGACTTCAAACACTCCTTCGGCGAGCGCCGGCTCAGTTCGATTATGGAAGCGACGGGCTCCGGCTGTGCCTGGTTCGACTACAACAACGACGGGCATCTCGATTTATACGTCCTGAGCGGGCGCTATATGGAAGGCGTCACGAAGTTTTCGCGTCCCGAGGGCGAAAACGCCACCAACAAACTCTACCGCAACAACGGGGACGGAACGTTTACAGACGTGACCGAAGAAGCCGGCGTGCCGGGAAAGGACTTCGGCATGGGCGTGACGGTGGGCGACTACGACAACGACGGCTTCGCGGACATCTACATCACCAACTACAAGTCCTCCGTACTGTACCACAACAACGGTGACGGGACTTTTACCGACGTCACGGCGAAAGCCGGCGTCGAGAATCCGCACTTCGGCGTCGGCGTCGTTTTCTTCGATTATGACCGCGACGGTCTGCTCGACCTCTACGTGAGCAACTACCTCGATTTCGACCCCAACGCCAAGATGCGTTACTTCACGGCGGACGGCTTCCCGGGCCCGCTCGACTACGAGGGAGTAGCGGACCGCCTGTTCCGAAACAACGGCGACGGGAGGTTCGAAGACGTTTCCGAGAAAGCCGGCATCGCCAACCCGCTGGGGCGCGCGATGGGCGTCACCGTCGGCGACTACAACAACGACGGCTGGCCGGACGTTTACGTCGCCAACGACACCATGGAGAGCTATCTCTACCATAACCGCGGCGACGGGACCTTTACGAATGTCGCGCACGAAGTGAACGCCGCCTTCGGCGCACACGGCGAAGGCACCTCCTCCATGGGCCCCATCTTCGGCGACTACAACAACGACGGCTGGTCCGACCTGTTCGTTTCCGACATGCGCTACCACCGCCTGTTCCTGAATCCCGCGGGCGAGCATCCCTATTTCCTCGACACCACGGTCGAATCCGGCATGGCGGAAAACTCCGCGCAGTACGTGGCCTGGGGCAACGGCTTCTTCGATTTCGACAACGACGGCTGGAAAGACATTTTCATCGTCAACGGCGGGCTCCACTGGATGGTGCCGATGGAGGACTCGCTACACCGCAACAGGGGCGACGGGACCTTCGTGGACGTCTCCGCGCAGGCGGGCGGCTACTTCCGCGCCAAACACATCGGGCGCGGCGGATGCTTCGCCGACTACGACAACGACGGCTACCTCGACGGCTTCATCGTCAACCTCGGCACGCCGGGCGTGCTCATCCGCAACGTGCCTCCCGAGGGCGCGCGCCTGAACTGGCTGAAGCTGAAGCTCGTAGGGACCAAGAGCAACCGCGACGGCTTCGGCGCGCGCATCGAAGCCGTGGCCGGAGACCTTCGCCAGGTGCAGGAATCGGTCTCGCATTCCGGCTACCTTTCGCAAGGGGACCCGCGCGTGCATTTCGGTCTCGGGCCGCGCCGCCTCGTGGAGAGGCTCGTCATTCACTGGCCGAGCGGCATCACGCAGACACTCGAAAACGTCCGGGCCAATCAAATCCTGACCGTCACCGAGCCGGACGGCACGCCGGCGATCGCGGCTGCCAAGCCGCCCGCGAAGGTGAACCCGTGAACGAGCGACCCCACGTCGTGAGAAAAGCGCGCGTCATGCTTTCACTCGCCTTGCTCGGCCTGGCCGTTCTCGTGGCCCTGCGCTTTTCGGCACCGCGCGTGGCCGCCGCGCCCGCTCAGGCGGAGCTTGAAAGCGAACCCGCTTACCTGGATCCCGGCGAAATGGCGCTCTCGCCCGATGGGAGCAAGCTCTACGTGGTCTGCGAGGGGATCGACGCCCTGCTCGTCGTGGACATGCGCAGTGAACGTGTTACGGGACGTGTGAGTGTGGGGCATCGGCCTCGCTCACTCGCGCTTTCGCCGGACGCGAAAACCATCTACGTCTCGAACGAATGGGACGACACGGTGAGCGAGATTGACGCGGCGACGCTCGAGGTCCGCCGCACGATGGAAACGGGCTGGGGGCCGGTGGGAGTCGTCACCGACGCAGCCGGCAAGTTTCTTTACGTCGCGAACCATACGTCCGACAACGTCTCGGTCATTGACCTTGAATCGGGCCGAGAGGTGAAGCGGCTGTCCGCGCACCGCTCGCCGCATCATCTCGCCCGCTCGCGCGACGGCAAGCGCATCTACGTCTCAAACGTCCTGCCGCATCTCGGACCTTACGACGAGCCGCCGGTTTCCGAACTCACGATTATCGACGCGACGCGGCAGGTGGTGCGCGAGCGCGTGCTGATACCCGGCGTCATCGTGTTGCGGCACATCGCCGAAGCGCCGGGGCCGGAGGGCGGCTACCTGATTGTGCCCGCGACCCGGCCCAAAAATCTCGGCCCGCTCATCCGCGTCGAGCAGGGCTGGGTGGTCACGCATGGAATGGCGATTGTCTATCCGGAAGGCGCGTCTCCCGAATCGGAGCGCGGCACGCGCGTCGTTCAAGTGTTGCTCGATGACATTGACTATTACTACGCCGACGGCTACGGGGCTGCGTTCACGCCCGACGGCCGTTCCGTTCTCATTTCCGCGTCCGGAGCCAACCTTGTCTCGGTGGTTGACACTTTCCGGCTGAATGCGTTTCTGAAGAACGCGTTGAGCCCGGCCGACGGTCCCGGCCGCAATCTCACTGAAGCCCGCCGGTTTGCCACGCCTCTGCCCGAAGGCCGGATCACTTACGCCAGCGGGTCCGCCAAGCCTCACATTCCCGGGCTGCATGTCGAATTCGAATGGCTCGCGAACCGGACCGATTCGGCGCAGCACTTTGTGACGCATCGCATCCCGACCGGCAGCGACCCGCGCGCCGTCGTCGTTTCGCCTGACGGCCGCACCGCCTACGTCGCAAACCGGCTCGACGATTCGATCAGCTTGATCGATCTGGCCAGCTCGCGAACGGTGAAGACGATTGATCTCGGCGGGCCGAAGCACATCACGCCGCGCCGCTGGGGCGAACGGCTGTTCAATGACGCGAGCTACTGCCTCCAGGGGCAGTTCTCCTGCGCGACGTGTCATCCGAATGATCACGTGGACGGCCTGGCGTGGAACCTGGAGACGCCGCAACTCGGCCGCGACCGTGTGGACAACCGCACGCTGCGCGGCATCGCCGATACCGCGCCCTTCAAATGGAACGCGCACAATCCCGACCTCGCCACGCAGTGCGGCCCGCGCATCGCCAAATTCCTGTTCCGTTCCGAAGGGTTCAACCCGGAGGAGCTTCGCGCCGTCATTTCGTTTCTTAATTCCATCCCGTTGCGCCCGAACCGGCATCTGGCGCCCGACGGCGAACTCACCGATGCCCAGGAGCGCGGGCGGAAAATCTACTTCCGCGAATTCACGAATGACGGCGCGCCGATTCCCGTCCAGAACCGCTGCGCGACGTGCCATCCGCTCGATTCGAAGGGGACCAACCGCCTGGTCGCCGACGTCGGCTCGGCCAACGAGTACGACACCATCAAGGCGTTCGACGTCCCCCAGCTCGACCGCGTGTACGACAGCGCCCCCTACCTGCACAACGGGCAGGCGAAAACGCTGGAGGAGATCTGGACGGTGTTCAACGACCACGACCAGCACGGCGTGACGTCCGACCTGAGGAAAGAGCAGTTGACGGACCTGATTGAGTTTTTGAAGACGTTGTAACGCCGCCGCCGGGGCGGCCGGAAGCCGAGGAGAAGCCCATGAAGTCGCCGATGAGACTGACGCTGTGGATCGCCGCCGCCGCGGTGCTCGCCGCGCCGCTCGTGAGAGCCGCCGAACCGAACGCTCTGCCGCCCCTCTACACGCGCTGGGAAAACTTCACCGTCGCGAACGGCATGCCCGACGACAAAGTCTTCTGCGTCGCCGTGGACGGCGACCGCGTCTGGGCCGGGACCGAAGACGGGCTCGTGCTGATTCAGGACGGAAAGATTCGCCGCGTGTACAAACCCGAAGACGGGCTGGTGCATCGCGTCGTGATGGCGCTGGCCGTCGACCGGAACACCGGCGACCTCTGGGTCGGGACCTTCGGCGGGCTCAGCCGCTTCTCCGGCGGCGTCTTCACGAACTTCACCAACTTCAACAGCGGCCTGCTCAACGACATCATCTACGGCGTGGGCATTCAGGATGAGTTCGTCTGGATCGCGACGACGGCCGGCATCAGCCGTTTCAACCAGCGCACCGGCGAGTGGCGAAACTGGAGCGAGTTCAACGCGCCCTTCCACGAGCCGTGGGCGTATGGCGTTGCTCCCGCACCGGAGATCGGCAAGGTGTACTTCGCGGTGTGGGGCGGCGGAATGATCGAGTACGACATCGCCGGCGACTGGATGAAGGCTTACACCGATCCCGACGAGGAAATGGAACTTGTCCTCTTCAAGAACCAGGGGCTCATTCACATCATCGTCTCGAACATCGCCTGGAATCCCGACACGAAGATGGCGTGGGGCTCCACCTATTTTGGCCTGACGGGCTACGATGGCCGCAACTGGCACAACTATCTTTCCAAGGACAGCGGCCTGATTTCCGATTTCATCAACGCGCCCAAGGCGCGCCGCGATGAAGTCTGGGCGTGCACGGACAAGGGGTTGAGCTATCTCAACTTCAAGACCAACACCTGGGTCAGTTACCGGCCCAACGAGAAGACCGGTCTGGGTGAAGTCCTCATCACCTGGCCCGACGGCACGAAGACCACGCTCGAAACACCCACGACCCTCGCGCACAATTACATCCTCAACATGGATTTCGATGGCGAGGACGTCTGGATTGCCACCGCCAAGGGTTTGAGCCACGGCATCCGGGAACCCCATAAGGAGGGACAGCTCTATGAGTCTGCGAAACTTGGCCGCTGAACCGGCCGAATTGCTGCACAAACCGATTCCCAAGAAGGCCATCAGCGCGCCCCAAGCGTTGAACGAAGCCCCCGCGTACGGCTCGGCGTTTTCCCGCGGGCTGCGCCTGGACATCAAAGGTGTCACCATCCTGCTCATCTCCGGCACGGCCAGCGTGGATGAGGAGGGCCGCACCGTTCACGTCGGGGACTTCGGCGCCCAGGCCTGGCGGACCTACCAGAACATCACCGCCCTGCTCGAAGCCGAAGGCGCGACCTGGAAGGACGTGGTTCGCACCACCTGCTACCTGCGCGACATCGAGCGCGACTACGCGGAGTTCAACCGGATTCGCGCCCAGTTCTTCCAGGAGCAGGGGCTTGCGCCGCTTCCGGCCTCGACCGGCATCCAGGCGATTCTCTGCCGGCCCGACCTGTTGATCGAAATCGAGGCGATGGCGATCTTCGAGACGCCGTCGCGGAACGGCGACGAGGGCGAGCGGGAGAAAGCCGCCGCCTGAGGAACGCGCGAACCGACCCCGCCCCGCGGGGCCGGGCACGGCTGCGGGCCGTCCCCGGCTCCCCGCGCCGGCTCATCCTGTGGGAAGGAAGGACTGCCATGAAGATCGCCGGCAAGGTCGTCATTGAAGACATTCCGCGCATCTGCCCGCTCATCAGCCGAGCCACTAACCCGCGCTACGGCGCCTCGCAGACGCGGGTGGTGGAGGTCGGGCCCGTTCGGTTCGGCGCCGAGCGGCCGGTGGTGATCGCCGGGCCGTGCGCGGTGGAAAGCCGCGCGCAGACGCTCGAAGTCGCGCGCGAGGTCAAACACTCCGGCGCGGACATGCTGCGCGGCGGCGCTTACAAGCCGCGCACGTCACCGCACGACTTTCAGGGGCTGGGGCTCGAAGGCTTGAAAATCCTGCGCGAGGCCGCGGATGAAACCGGGCTGCCCGTGGTCACGGAGGTCATGGACACGCGGCTCGTCGAGCAGGTGGCCCGCTACGCGGACATGCTCCAGATCGGCTCGCGCAACATGCAGAACTACCCGCTGCTGATTGAAGCGGGGCGCAGCGGCAAGCCGGTGCTGCTCAAGCGAGGGATGGCGGCGAGCCTGTGCGAGTGGCTGGGCGCGGCCGAATACATCGCCAACGAAGGCAACCTCGAAATCGTGCTCTGCGAGCGCGGGATCAAATCGTTTGCGGCGGGCGAATACAGCCGGAACACGCTCGACCTGAACGCGATTCCCGCCGTGCGCGAGCAGACGTTCCTTCCCGTCATTGTGGACCCGAGCCACGCGACGGGCGTCGCGGCCATGGTCGAGTGGGCGAGCCGATCCGCGATCGAATTCGGCGCGCACGGGCTGATTATCGAGGTGGCGAGCGACCGGCTCGACGCGGCCAAGCCCCAGTGCGACGCCGTGCAGGCCATCACCCCGCGCGTCCTGCGGCGTATCACCCGTTACGTGGACTCCCGCGTTGAACACGTCGCCGAGAAACAGGTGGCCTGAAGGCGGGCTGCGGTAAGTCGTGATGATTCGATTGAGGGGAACAGCCATGAATCCGAGAGTGCTGACTTTGCTGGCGCTTTTCGTATGCGTCCCGCTGCTCGTCGCGCAGCAGGAAAACGCTCCGGCGCAGACCACCGCCGCCGCGGGGGAAGGGTCGGGCGAAGCCGTTCGCCGCTACGCCAACATGCCGGTGGAAGCCGTTCCCTTCCGGCGATTCACGAAGCCCTATCACGAATGGTTCGTGGACAAGGACACGGTGGCGTACCACGGCGCGGCGGGCGAACGCCCCGACGGAGATATTGAGAAACTCGACGAGGTGGCCATCGGGTTCCTGGGACCGCTCGAGAACAATCCCGAGTCGATCTACGGCGTTCCCATGCTGCACGGCGCGACGCTGGCCCTCGAAGAAGCCAACGCCCGCGGCGGGTACAAGGGAAAACCTTTTGTGCTGAAGATTTACAACGATTCGGCGCTCTGGGGCGCTTCTTCGACCGTGCTCCCCAGCATGCTCTTCAATGACAACGTCTGGGCCGTGCTCGGCTCGATTGACGGCCAGAGCACGCACATCCTGATTCGCGTTTCACTCAAGCTCGAAGTGCCCATCCTCTCACCGGGCACCACAGACCGCACCGTGAACGAGACCCGCATCCAGTGGCTGATGGATATCTTCCCCGACGACCGCCAGCAGGGCTACCCGCTCGCCGACATCATCTTCAAGGAACTCGACCTGAAACGCGTCGGCGTGCTGCGGACGAACAGCCGCTACGCGCGCATCGGCGTCGGGCCGCTCACCGACTACGCGCGGCGCATCGGGCGTCAGGTGGTGCTGGAGGCCAAGTTCGATCGCGGCGACACCGATTTCACCAAACAGCTCCGCATGCTGGAAGCGCGGAAAATCGACGGGCTCGTTATCTGGGCCGAGGCGCGCGAGGCCGCGCTGGCCGTGAAACAGATGCGCGCCCTGGGAATGAAGCAACCCGTGTTCGCATCGAGCCGCGTCGCCTATCCGGAGTTCCTCGAACTCGCCGGGCCCGCTGCCGAAGGTGTCACCGTCGCCGCGGGACTCGACCCGACGCGCGAAGATCCGGCGTGGAATAAATTCCGCACGAAGTTCGTTGAACGCTGGGGCTACGAGCCCGATCCCTACGCGGCCTACGCCTACGACGGCATCGTGATTCTGACGGAAGCGATCGAGCGCGCGGGACTCAACCGCGGCCGCATCATGGAAGTGCTGCGCGGCTACCAGATGAAAGAGCATCACGGCGTCGCGGGCCGCTATTTCTTCGACCACACGCTGAACAACATCGCTCCGGTCACGCTGGGGCGCGTGGAAAACGGCAAGTTCGTTTACTGGACCGCGCCGGGCCGCGACCCGCTGGAACCCGTCGTCGCGCAGAAGCAAGAGTAGCCATGCCCGCTTCGCGACACGCATCCCTGAAGGAAGGTTTCGGACTCACGTTGGTCCGGCGCGCGACCCTGCGCGGTGCGGCGATTGCGTCGGTGCCCTTGCTGCTCGCGGTCACGATGGTGGTGGCGCAGGAAGCGCCCTACGCGGCGATTGACCGCGAAGCGATCGGCTACGCCGGTCCGGGACGCGAGGCGAGCCATGACCTGGACGGTCCGACGGTCAAGATCGGCTTGCTCGTCCCGATGCGCGGGCCGCGACAGGAGGAAGGTAAGGCGCTGCTCGCCGCGGCGCAGCTTGCACTCGAAGACGAACGAAGCGCTCCTTTGCCCGACGGCCGGCGCCTCGAACTCGTCTGGCGCGACGAAAGCGGCCTGTGGGGACGCGCTTCGAGCGAGCTCGTCCATCTTGTCGTCGAGGACCGCGTGGTGGCGCTGGTCACCTCCCCCGACGGCGCCGCGGCGCACCTGGCCGAGCAGGTCGGAAACCGCCTGGGCGTTCCCGTGGTGACGCTCTCGGCCGACGGCTCTACGACTCGCATCAACATTCCCTGGCTGTTTCGCATCGCGCCGTGCGACGCCGCGCAGGCGCGGACCTTTGCGGAAGACATTTATCGCGCCCGCGGCTTCCGCAACGTGGTGGTCCTTCTTGAAGGCGGGCGCGACGGAAGAATGGCCGGCGAAGAGTTCGTCAAAGCGGCGCGGGCCCTCGACGCGCCCGAACCGAGAATTCTGCGGATCCCGGCGAACCCGGAGTCGCCCGCGGAACTGCATGCGGAAGTCCGCGCGCTCAATCCTCAGGCCATCGTGCTCTGGGCCGGCGCGCTCACCGCAGCGCGATTCATCACCGAAGCCGGCGAGGAAGCGAGCCCAGCACACCTCTATCTGAGCCAGAAGGCCACACAGGTTCCGCTCGACGTAGTGGACGCGCGGGAAAAGTTCGCGGGAGTCTGGGTCGCCGTGACGACACCCTGCGAGAATATCGGTCAGGTCGAGGATTTCGGCACCCGTTACTGCGCTGAAGCCGACGTTCCGCCCAGCCTGCCCGCCGCCGCCGCGTACGACGCGATTCGGTTGCTCGCCGCGGCGCTGCGCAAATCGGGCCCGAACCGCGCCCGGCTCCGCGACACGCTGGCGGCGGCCAGGAACTTTCCGGGCATGTCGGGGACCATTACGTTCGACGGCGCGGGAAACAATTCCGCCGAGACAGTCCTCGCCCCGTGGGGCAAACTGGTTCTGAGGAGGGCGCAGCGATGACGTCTCGCGCCGCGGTGGATGAGTTCGTCGCGCAACGCAAGCTCGCGGTCGTCGGCGTTTCGCGAAGCGGCAGGAAATTCGGCAACTGGGCTTTTCGTGAACTGAAGTCCAAAGGTTACGAAGTTTTTCCCGTGCACGCCGGCGCCGAAACGCTCGAAGGCGCGCGCGCCTATCCCAGCCTCGCCGCGTTGCCCGAGCCGGTGGGCGGCGTGCTCATCGTCGTGCCGTCTTCGCAAACCGAGCAAGTCGTGCGCGACGCCGCCGACGCCGGCATCCGCCGCGTCTGGATGCAGCAGGGCGCGGAATCGCCGGAAGCCATCCGCTTCTGCGAGGAGAACGGCATCACGGCCGTTCACGGTGAATGCATCCTGATGTTCGCCCCCAATCCTTCCTGGCTCCACCGGTCGCACCGCTGGGTCTGGAAAATCCTCGGAAAACTTCCCCGCTGACCCCTGACTCGTCCTCGAGCACGGCTCCGGTTGTGCTACCATTGGCCGAACTGTGCCACGTTTAGACGTCGCCGCGCCATACCGATCCCGCTCGGCAACGGATCCGTGCCACACGGAGGTTGAGGTATGCGATTTCGTAGCGGAAACCCCGCGCTCAGTCCCCAGGCCTTCGAGCGCGTCGAACACCTGACGGGCGCGGAAGCGATGACGCTCGAAGGCACGGCGAACAAAGCCGGCCTGCTGTTGCTGCTGATCCTGCTGACGTCGGGCTGGACGTGGAGCCTGTTTTTCAGAACGGGCAATCCCGCCGCGGTCATGCCCTACCTGTGGGGCGGACTGATCGGCGGGCTGGTCGTGGCGCTCGTCACCGTCTTCAAGAAACATCTGGCCATGTACACGTCGCCCGCCTACGCGCTGCTCCAGGGGCTGTTCATCGGCAGCCTTTCGGCCATCTTCGAAGCGCGATATCCGGGCATCGTCCTCCACGCCGTGGCCCTGACGTTCGGCACGCTCCTCGCCATGCTCACCATCTACCGGGCGCGCCTCATTCCCGTGACGCAGAACTTCAAAATGGGGATCGCCGCGGCCACGGGCGGCATCATGCTGCTTTACCTCGCCACGCTCGCGCTCGGTTTCTTCGGCGTGCGCGTTCCGTACATTCACGAGAGCGGGCTCATTGGCATCGGCTTCTCGGTTTTCGTCGTCACCCTCGCCGCGCTCAACCTGATCCTCGATTTCGATCTGATCGAAAACGGCGTGCGCGCCGGCGCGCCCAAGTACATGGAGTGGTACGGCGCCTTCGCGCTGATGGTGACGCTGATCTGGCTCTACATCGAAATCCTGCGCCTGCTGGCGAAGTTACGGAGCCGGCGTTAAACGGCGCGAGGCTGCGCAGGCAAATCGCGGACGAATTCCAGCTTATTTCGGGCCTTGCCGCACGTACACGATGTAATCTGTCACGGCGGGCTGGCCGCCGGCCTGGCGGACGGCGCGCGCCACCTGCCCGCGGTGATAGGCGGAGTGCATCACAAGGTGCATCAGAACGTCGCGGACCGGCGTGCGGAATTCCTTTCCCTTCGTCGTGCGGTACATCAGGTCGCCGGCCGCCTGCTCATCCGTCATGCCCTCGAGCAGGCGGCGCCACTCGCCCGCGAGTTCTTCCACCGCCGCGCGCATTTCATTCAAATCCATTGCAGGCCAGGGCTCGGCGTTCGGCGGATCGGGCGTCTTGAACCGCCAGAGCCACACGCGCTGCGCGCCCAAGATGTGCGCGAAAAGTTTCTGCGGCTCGGCCTGGCCCGAGGGCCCTGTCGCGAGACTTTCCAGCGCCCGCAGGTTGGCCCAGCGGTCGTAGTCGAAAAGTTGATTGAAGTCGTTCATGGGCGAACCTCCCTTCTTCTACGGAGTCCACTTTACTCCGTCTTCCACCGGGGCGGAATTCACTTCTTCAGCCTTGTTCGACCCGGGGCCCCCACGGTCTGAACTTCGGGGCTCTGCTGTTTCGCGAGTAAGTTTACGCAAATACCATCCTGCCCCCAAATGAATGTCTGTGCCCTGCGCCTCCGGATAGCCGCGCGTGTAAACTAGAAATTGCGCCTCGGGCGAGGGCGCCTGCAGCCCGCGAAGGAAAGAATTGACCGGGAGGATTCGCCGCATGAGTCCCTCTCCGAAGAGCAAATACTCTGCCGAGTCGGGCCTCAGGGCAGCCGCAACGGCGGCGTCGCGCGGCACCAGTTCTTCGTAGCGGCGAACTGTGAGGTAAAGTTCCGGCACGTCGTGCGTGAGCTGGCGAAGCCGGTCGCGCGACTGCGCGTCCCCCACGAGCGGCAGTGCCCAACTGCGACGTTCCAGCACCGCCGACACACCGGAAAGACCGCCCAGTCCCACGATTGCGATGACAAGGACCTTTGCGAATCTTCCTTGTAAGCGAGCGATTAACCAGGCCGTTGCCGGACAGGCAAAAACCGCGGCGGTGGTGAAGTAACGGCCTCGCCAGGGATCGTAGGGCGCGGAGAAAGCCTGCGCTGCCAAGAAAACCATGCTGGCGAGCGCCAGCGTTCTGCCCCAACCTGAGCTTCCGCGGCTTACCAGCATCAGACCCACAGCGGGCCACACGAATGCCCAGCCGAGAATTCCCCAGGACGAGTGGAGTTCGTGAGTGACGGGCCGTTTTGCGAGCGAGAAAGCCGCGCGGACTCCCGCCGGATGCTCCAATTCGATTCCCCAGAAATCGCAGGCGGTGGCGAGCAACCGGCGTCCTCTTTCCTGCAGGAAACTCCCGAGCGCCGGCGGCGGAAGGCCGTCGAGTGAGAGAAAGTCGATTGCATAACGCAGCAAGTTCTTTGTTCCTTCTGCCACGACGTGTCGCGCAGACGGGTCAGCAAAGGAATGGGACCTCACCACCTCCGGCGGGCCGAACGGATTTCCAAAACGCCGGGCGTTGGCCACGTACCCCGAAGGCAGGGCGAACAGAAAGAAGCCCAGTCCCGCGCCTGCCCATGCAGCGACAAGCTCCCTTCGGAGTGAACGCCCCAGATGATGGTGAGCTGCGCCGAGCGCGGCTACGGCAATGAGCATCAGCGACGGCAAGGCGAGGAGCGCGGAAGCCTTCACGCTGGCGGCCAGGCCCGCCGCCAGTCCGGCCATCACCAAATGCCGGCCACGGCCCGTCGCGCCATACGTCAGGAGAAAGAAAACGCTTGAGCCGACAAAGGCCGTGACCAAGAGGTCGTTTTGCGGCGTCACCGATTCCATCAGCACTTCGATGAGGAGCGCAAAAACTCCGGCGGCCGCGAGCGACGCGGCGCGCGCGCAACCAGCGCGGCGCGAGATTCCATAGACGGCAAGCGCGGCGGCGAGATACGAAATGAACTGAACCAGAGGAACCAGGTTTTCACTTCGCCCTGTCGCGAGAAAAGTGTAGATGGAAAGGATGGGAGCGCTGACCGGATGAGCGACCTGCGCCCAGTAGTTTGCTTCAAAGAAGTTGAGACTCCCCTGCTGAAGGTAGTAGGCCATGCGGGCGAGATGGTAGGAAAGGGAGTCCGGCTCGTGCGGCGCGGTACGGACCATCGCCCAGAAGCTCAACCCCGCAGAAAGTGCCGCTGCCCCAAGGCAAGGAACCAGCAATGTCTTCTCGAAAGGAGATAATCCGGAAACCTTGCCTTTCAGGGACCACGGTGCCCGGACCTCGGGAACGGCGGGCCCGCCTTTGGAAGGAACTCGCCACCTCAGGATGAGCACGATGCACAACGAGACCAGGCTGGCTGCGGTCCACGCTTCCAGCCGGCTGAGCAGCGCGAGTTGCGACAACGCGTGGCCGATAAGAACGGCCTGACCGGCGAATACTACGAAGGACGACAGCAGGTGATCAACCACCCCCGAGGCGCGGCTGAGGCGGGCAACAACCAAGGAGGATATCCAAAGGGAGGCGAACGAGACCAGACCGACGATTGGGCTCGCAGAGAACATCCATCAAGGCCGGAGAGAGCAACCTACTTTGCTTCTTTCCAATTCTTCCCCACTCCCACATCCACGCGCAGCGGCACCTGGAGCGGATAGACGCCTTCCATCTCCGTCTTGACGATTTCGCGCGCCGCATCAAGTTCCGCCTCCGGCGCCTCGAACACCAGCTCGTCGTGGACGGTCAGAATCATTCGCGTCTTCATCTGTTCCCGCCGCAGCCGCGCGTGGACCTTCACCATGGCGAGTTTCATCAGGTCGGCGGCGGTGCCTTGCAGCGGCGTGTTCATGGCTTCGCGCTCGGCGCGGTTGCGCGAGGGCACGTCCTTGCTGTTGATTTCAGGAGTCGGCCGCAGCCGGCCGAAGAGCGTCCGCACGCGCCCGGTCGAGCGCGCTTCTTCAACCAGCCCGTCGAGGTACCGCTTGACGCGCTGGTATTTTTTGAAATAGGCGTCGATATACTGCTGCGCTTCCGTCTTGCTGGTGCCCGTGCGGCCCGCCAAGCCGAAGGAACTCAGCCCGTAAATCACGCCGTAGTTGATGGCCTTCGCCATGCGCCGGTGTTCGTGCGTCTGAAGGCCTGGCAGGACGCCGAAAATTTCCTGCGCCGTGCGCGCGTGAATGTCCTCGTTGCGCTGGAACGCTTCGAGGAGCAGCGGGTCTCCGGAAAGGTGCGCGAGGACGCGCAGCTCGATCTGCGAATAGTCCGCCGAAATCAGCGACCATCCGGGCTCGGCGACGAACGCCGAACGGATTCGCAGCCCGAACTCGTCGCCGATGGGAATGTTCTGAAGGTTCGGGTTGGACGACGACAGCCGCCCGGTACGCGCCACCGTCTGGTTGAAACTCGTGTGCAGGCGGCTCGTCGCGGGATGAATGAACTTCGGCAGCGCGTCAAGGTACGTGGACTTCAGCTTGGCGCGCGTGCGGTACTCGAGGATTTTGCGCGGCAGTTCGTGCTTTTCCGCGAGCGCTTCGAGCACGGAAGCTTCGGTCGAATACTGGCCGCTCTTCTTGAGCCGTCGGCCGCCGGGGAGTTTGAGTTTTCCAAACAGAATCTCGCCCAGTTGTTTCGGCGAGTCCACGTCAAACGGCTCACCCGCCAGATCGAAAACCTCCTGCGTCAGCCGCGACAGCTCCTTTTCGAACTCACCCGACATGCGCGCCAGAACCTTTGCGTCGAGGCGGATTCCCACGGTTTCAACGTCGGCCAGGATGGCCGCGAGCGGCAATTCGATCTCGTCGTAGAGCGAGCGCAATTCCTGCGCGTCCACTTCCGGCCCCAGCAACTCGGCCAGTTCGCGAGTGCGCAGGGCCGCCTCGGCGAGTTCCGGCGACAGCTTCCGGCCCAGTCGGCGCACGACCACGTCCTCGAGCTCGTGGCCGGAGGCGAGCGGGTCGAGAAGATAGGAGTAAAGCATCGGGTCGTCGGAGACGCCGGCGAGCGCGATTCCCTCTTTGCCGAGCTGTAAGCGCAGCAGCTTCGAGTTGTGGACCGCCTTCGAACGCCGGCCATCCTCGAACATTTCGCGCATCGCCGCGAGAAGCTTCTTTGCGGAAGCTGGATCGGAAATTGGAAACTCGGCCTGGATTTCTCCGTCCGTGATGGCGAGTGCCGCCAGGCGGCCGGTAAATCCTTGCTCGCCTTCCACGGTAAACGCCATGGCTACGGGAGTGGCGGGTTTCAGTCGCTTCAGCCATCGCTCGGCCGCCGCGGCGTCGCGAATCTCCTCGGCCCGAATTTCCGTTTCCTTCGGCGCGGCATCCTGTTCCAGGAATTCCTTCAGCAGCGTCGTGAAGCCGAGTTCCTGGCACAGCGCGGTGAGCGCGGCGACGTCGGGGGCGCGCAGACGAAGCCGCTCCGGACACGTTTCGACGGGCACGTCGGTGCGGATCGTCGCCAGCTCGCGGCTGAGCAGCGCTTCGTTGCGGTAATCGCGCAGCGCCTCGCGATAACTCTGCTTCCCGACCTGCTCGAGGTTTTCGAGAACCTTCTCGAGGGTTCCAAACTGTTTGATGAGTTCCGTCGCGCCCTTGGGGCCGATGTAGCTGCGCTTCTTTCCGCCATGCGGAATCGGCGGCTCCTGCCCGGGCAGCGGCCGCGCGCCCGGGATGTTGTCGCTGGGATCGCCGGTGAGCGCGAGCCAGTCAATTACCTGCGAAGGCTCAACGCCGAGGATCTCCTTCACCTTCCCGGCGTCCACCAGCGTTTCGCCCTCCGCCGCGCCGCGCGCGGGTTTCAGGACGCGGACCGAATCGTCCACAAGCTGGAAGAGGTCTTCGTCGCCCGAGACAATAAACACCTCGTGCCCTTCCGCCGCGCCCTTTCGCGCCAGCGTGCCGATGATGTCGTCGGCCTCAAAACCTTCCATCTCGACAATCGGAACGCCCATCGCCGCGCAGAAACGTCGCACGTAAGGGAGCTGCGGCGCGAGTTCTTCCGGAAACTCCGGACGATTCGCTTTGTAAGCTTCAAAGAGTTTATCGCGAAACGTCGGCGCGGCGAGATCAAAGGCGACTGCGATGGCATCGGGCTGATGGTCCTTGAGAAGTTTGCGCAGTGTCCGAAGGAAGATGTAAACCGCTTTGGTGGGCATGCCGCTGGGGGAAACGAGCGCCATCTGCATGGGCGCGTAGAAGGCGCGGAAGATCAGCGACATGGCATCAATCAGGAAGAGCCTGGGATTCGGCATGCTGAAGGTGCCCTCCGTGGGCTGAAGGTCATTCTACCGTAGGCGAGTTGACATTCTCAGGGGTCTCAGGGGTCGCCACTATCTCACTGGGGCGGGAGTGGCGAAAGGGTGCATGAAGTGTGGCAAAAATACCACACATTCAAAGGCAGTCCTGAAAGCTAAGCCATTATGTTATTGAAAATACACGCGATACATGCTCATCTATTTGGAGGCTCGCATGCTCTAGAGAGAAGCGGGAGTTTAATGGACTTCGCCGCCCACCAACGCACGCTCGCCCGCCCGACCGAATCGGTCTCAGGCATCGGCCTTCACACCGGCGTTCCCGTCACCTTGCGGCTCTTGCCCGCGCCGGTCTCGACGGGCATCGTGTTCCGCCGCACGGACCTCGAAAACTTCCGGATCGAAGCCAGCGGCCGCAACGTCGCCCGAGTCAGCTACGCCACGAGCCTGATGAAGAAAGGCGTGTTCATTTCGACCACCGAGCATCTGCTTTCGGCGCTCACCGGCGCCGGCGTGGACAACGTCGTCGTCGAGCTCGACAGCCTCGAGGTGCCCATCCTCGACGGCAGCGCGCAGCCGTTCGCGCGGCTCATCGCGCAGGCGGGCACGCGCAAGCAGCGCGCGCGCCGCAGTTACGCGAAGGTCCTGAAGCCGCTCGAAATCGCCGAGGGCGCGAAGCGCATCGCCGTCTATCCGGCGGAAACATTCCGCGTGACTTACCGGATCGCATTTTCCAGCCCGCTCATCGGCGAGCAGGAGTTCGAGTTCTCCGCCGCGCGTCACAGCTACGAGTCGGAAATCGCTCCGGCGCGCACGTTCGGTTTTCTGGACGAGGTCGAAGCGCTGCGCAAGAGCGGACTGGTGCGCGGCGGCTCGCTGGAAAACGCCGTCGTGCTCGGCCGCGACCGCATCCTGAATCCCGAAGGGCTGCGCTTCCCCGACGAATTCGTGCGGCACAAGATCCTCGACCTCATCGGCGACCTGGCGCTGCTCGGACACCCGCTCGTCGGCCACGTGGTCGTCGAACGCGGCGGCCACGCGCTCCACTACGCGCTCGTGGACCGCCTGCTGCGCACCAAAGCCAAAGGCTCGTGGGCCAAAGTCTCCGCGCGCCAGCTCGCCGCGCCAACCCCCGCCGCGCCTTCTCCCGCCCTCGCCCCCAGTCCGATTGGCTGATTGTTCCCGCGCCGACTCCGCGTTCTCCGCGCCTGCCTGCGCTCCGCGGCGCCAGCGACGGTACCCGTGGTCGCGCGGGTCTGTGGTGTGACCCGCGGTTTGGAAAGCCGCAGGTCTCGAAAACAGACCTGCGCTACGGGCTCTGCGTCCTCGGCGTCTCTGCGTGGGTGGCGCAGACATCGGTCTTTGGTGTCTGCGATCCACGGGCACGGGTTCCAGCACCTGACGCGGGGGGAATCTGGATTTCCGCCCCGACGCAGGGGTCGGCGTCTTCGTCCTGCGCGGGAATGACCTCGCGGGGCGGCCCGCGCGCCCGCGACCTGTCCGCAAACCACGCCATCTGCTATACTTCTCAACCGCCTTCGCGCCCACGCGGAAGCTGAAGGACCTTCATGTGTGCCGTTGAAGCTGACAAGGAACTGAGCGTTTACGAGTCCATGGCCGCGCGTTTCGACGTGGCGACCGAAAAGCTGAATCTCGACGCGGGCCTCTGCAAATACCTGCGCACGCCGAACCGGGAAATCATCGTGCACATTCCGGTGGTGATGGACACCGGCCAGCTCGAGGTGTTTGACGGCTACCGCGTGCAGCACAACATCGCTCGCGGGCCCTGCAAAGGCGGGGTACGCTACGGGCCGAACGTGACGCTGGACGAAGTGCGCGGGCTCGCGGCCGAGATGACCTGGAAATGCGCGGTGGTCAACATTCCCTTCGGCGGCGCCAAGGGCGGCATCGTCTGCGACCCGGAGAAGCTTTCGCAGGGCGAACTCGAGCGCATCACGCGGCGCTATACGGCGGAAATTCTCGATTACATCGGCCCGGAGCGCGACGTGCCGGCGCCCGACATGAACACCAACGAGCAGGTGATGGCCTGGATCATGGACACCTACTCGATGCACGTCCGCCACACCGTCACGGCGTCCGTCACGGGCAAGCCTTTCGACCTGGGCGGCTCGCGCGGGCGGCGCGCCGCCACCGGGCGCGGCTGCATGATCGTCTGCGACCAGGCGCTCAAGCGCTTCGGCTGGCAGCGCGAACGCTCGCGCGTCATCATCCAGGGCTTCGGCAACGTCGGCGGGCAGGCGGCGCGCCTGATGCACGAGGCGGGATACAAGATTATCGGTGTCGCCGACATTCACGGCGGCGTCCTGAACGAACGCGGGCTCGATATCCCGGCGCTCCTCGAATACGCGAAGGAAACGAAAACGGTGAAAGGCTTTGCGGGCGGCGAGGCGATCGACTGCACGGAAATTCTCGAACAGGACTGCGAAGTGCTGCTGCCCGCGGCCACCGAAAGCGTCATCAACAGCCGAAACGCGGCGCGCATCCGGGCGCGTATTCTGGTCGAGGGCGCGAACAGCCCGACCACACCGCCCGCCGACGACATTCTTTTCGAACGCGGCGTTTTCGTGATTCCCGACATCCTGGCGAACGCCGGCGGCGTCACCGTTTCCTATTTCGAATGGGTCCAGGACCGGCAGGGTTACTTCTGGCCCGAAGGCATGGTGAACGAGCGGCTGAAGCACATCATGGTGCAGGCGTTCAACGACGTCGTCCGCTACGGCGAAAAGCACAACGTCAACAACCGCATCGCCGCCTACATGCTGGCGATCGACCGCGTGGCGTTCAGCGTCAAGCTGCGGGGGATTTATGCGTAGTCATGACTGGGCAACTACAAGAGGCGGTAGATATAGGAATCTTCGATAAACTGGTCTCCTGCCCTGCTTCGGGCAAAACGAACGCCGCTGATCGTCCGGTCCGTGGTGACGGCGCGCCGAAGCAGCTTGACCAGTGAGTGATTCGGACTGACCACCGAGATGTCGCTCAGACTCAGCTCCACCTGCCTCATGGAATCCAGGGCCTTCTGAATCGCGCGGTACGCTTCAAGGGGGCCTTCCCGGTCAACCAAAGGCATCGCGATCATCAGCCGCCACTCGTCGGTCTCGGAGTCCAGAAACCAGAACGAAGCGACGACCTCGAGGCCGCTGTTATCCAAGGCTTCGGTAAGCCTGCGCCCGGCCTCAACCCACTTCTCTACCAATGTTGTTCCAACCATGTCAGCACTCCGTGTGTCGGATCAACGATGGCTTCACAGAGCTGCCTGGCTTCTTTTTCACCAGCCAGTCGATATCGCGAAGCTTCACTCCAGTCTTTCACGACACCCCATTTTAGCTCGAATTCCTTGTCCTCGCGCGCCCTTCTCTCTCGATCCTTTTCAAGTCCGGCAACCTTGACCAGCCTCTTCAGATCGTGAGTCCAACTCTCATTGACGAAGTCTTTGTCAGGGAAATCGTGTTCTTTGGTCAGTTTTGCAATGCAGGATTTGAGCGCGCATTCAACCGAGTACCCGGCCAGATAGTATGCACCATCGTAGCAATTCTCCGCGAGCAAGGCCTTCGCTTCCTTGATTCGAATTCGCGCGAGGTTCTGGAAGTCCACTCGATTCACGTCAGCGACAACACTCTCTTTCCCGAACGATGCAAACGCGGAAACCGCGATTTGCTTGACAAAGCGGCCCAGCGTGGCTACCGTGAAACTCCGCAATTTTTCACGACGAATGAGGACTTTGCAAGGAGAAACCTGCGATGGCTGATTTGGATGGCACTCCGGAAACCAAAGAATTCTACGTGGATGTTCCGCAGCGCAACGAAGCGTTTTTTCTGAAGGGCGCGGGGGCGCTCGACTGGGGGATGCAGAACCGGCTGGCGCGGATTTTCAATCCGCAGTCGGGGCGCACGGTGATGCTGGCGATTGACCACGGCTACTTCCAGGGGCCGACGACGGGCCTCGAGCGCGTGGACGTCAACATCGTCCCGCTCGCTCCTTACGCCGACGCTCTGATGCTGACGCGCGGCGTGCTGCGCAGCGTGATCCCTTCCGCCTCGCGCAACGCCATCGTGCTGCGAGCCAGCGGCGGGCCGAGCATCCTGAAAGAGCTCTCGAACGAGCAGGTCGCGCTCGACATGGAAGACGCGGCGCGCCTGAACGCCTGCGCGGTGGCCGTGCAGGTCTTTGTGGGCGGCGAGTTCGAGACGCAGAGCATTCACAACATGACGCGACTGGTGGACGCGGGGCTGCGCTGCGGGATCGCGACGCTGGGCGTGACGGCGGTCGGCAAGAACCTGACGCGCGACGCGAAATACCTCCGGCTCGCCTGCCGGATTTGCGCGGAACTCGGCGCGCAGGTCGTGAAGACCTATTTCTGCCCCGAGGGCTTCGAGACGGTGACCGCGTCCTGCCCGGTGCCCGTGGTCATGGCGGGCGGCAAGAAGCTTCCCGAACTCGACGCGCTGAAGATGGCCTACAACGCCGTCGAGCAGGGGGCGTCGGGCGTGGATATGGGCCGCAACATTTTCCAGTCAGAAGCTCCGGCAGCGATGATTCAGGCGGTCGGGAAAGTCGTTCACGAGGGCCTGAAGCCCGACGACGCCTACGATTTCTTCCAGACGCTCAAGCACGAAAAGAGAGAAGCGCCGGTGGGGCGGTAGCGGATGGCCGAAAATCCCGCGCTGAAGCTGCTGCGCTCCATCGCGCCCACGGTCAGCATCGGTATGATGACCGCCGACCTGCTCAATCTGGGCTCGGAGCTCGCGCTGCTCGAACGCGTGGGCGTCAAACTGGTGCACGTGGACGTGATGGACGGCGTCTTCTGCCCGATGATGACGGCGGGGCCGCCGCTCATCAGGGCGATGAAGACGCCGCTTCTGAAAGACGTCCACCTGATGATCGCGGAGCCCCTCACGAAAGTGGCCGATTACGTCGCCGCGGGCGCCGACATCGTCACCATCCATCCTGAAGCCGGCCCGCACCCGCATCGGACGCTTCAACTACTGGGCGCGATGACGAACGCGAACGGCCCGGCGCGCGGCCTCCTGCGCGGCGTGGCGCTCAATCCCGGCACGCCGCTTGAAACGCTCGAGCCGCTGATGGATGAACTCGAGCTGATTTCGATTCTCGCCGTCAGCCCGGGCTGGGGCGGACAGAAATTTGTCCCCGCAACCTTCCACCGCCTGGCGCGGGCGCGGGAAATGATTCGCGCCTCGGGCCGCGAAATCCTGCTCGCCGTGGACGGCGGAATCACCAAAGCCAATATCGCTGAGGTGGCGAAGTCGGGCGCGGATTTGATCGTCACGGGAAGCGCCGTGTTCGACGGCAAAGCGGCGGAAGCAAACGCCCGCTTCATGCTCGCGGCGCTGCCCTCGCGGGCGGGTTAACTGCAACCACCAAGGCACAAAGAGACCAAGAAAGGAACGACTCCAAAAGCAAAGGCCTCTCGAACTCACTTCGCTCTTGGCGCCTTGGTGTCTTGGTGGTCAATTCTTTTATGCTGAATCGCTGGTCGGAAGAGGAAGCCGCGCGGTTCGTTGAGCGTTACGGTGACAAGTGGGGCGTGGACCTCGCGCTGCGGACCTACTCCTCGCGCCTACTGGGCGCCGACGAAGACCTGGTCTTGCACGGCGGCGGCAACACGTCCGTCAAAGGCCAGCACCGCAACGTGCTCGGCGAAAGCGTGCCGGCCGTTTGCGTCAAGGCTTCCGGGTTCGACATGGCCGCGATCGAGCCCGAAGGCCATCCGGCGCTCGATCTCGCCTACCTGCGCAAGCTGCGCGCGCTCGCTGAACTTTCCGACGAGGAGATGCAGAGCGAATTCCGCACACACCTTCTCGTCGCCGGCGCGCCCACCCCTTCGATCGAGACGCTGGTGCACGCCTTCCTTTCTCCGAAATTCATTGACCACACGCACGCCGACGCGGTTCTGACGCTGACGAACCAGACCGAAGGCCGCAAGTGGGTAACCGAAGCGCTGGGCGAAGGCGTCATCGTCCTCGATTACGTCCGCCCGGGATTCCGGCTGGCCAAAGCCGCCGCCGAGGCGTTTGACGCGGCGCCGGGAAGCCGCGCGATGGTCTGGATGCGGCACGGAATTCTGACCTGGGGCGAGATGGCGCGCGAGTCCTACGAGCGCATGGTTGACCTGGTCACGCGCGCGGAGGATTTCATTCGGAAACGCGCCTCGCGGCCGCTGAGCGTTCAGGTTTCGACGCCCGTCTCCGAGGCGCAGGCGCGGCTGACGCGCGTCGCGCCGCTGCTTCGCGGTCTGCTGGCCGAGCCTTCCGGCGACCCCGACCGGCCGTTTCGCCGCGCGATTCTTCAGCCGCTCGTCACGCGCGAGGCGCTCGACTTCGTGAATTCGGAGCGCGGGCGCGAAATCGCGCTGACGCCGCCGCTCACCTCCGACCACCTGATTCGCACCAAGCCGTGGCCGCTGTGGGTGGCGGAGCCGGCTTACGGGGACCCGGCAAAACTCCGCGAGCAGCTTTCGAAGGCGGTTGAAGAGTACGCGGCCGATTACGCCGCTTACGTCGAGCGGCACGCGGCCCGGATGCCGCCCGGCGTCACACGTCTCGACCTCCGGCCGCGAGTAATCCTGCTGCCCGGCCTCGGCGCGATCTGCGCCGGCCCGGACGCGCGCGCCGCCCGCATCGCGCGCGATATTACCGCGCACACGCTCGCCGCGAAGTCGCGCATCGCGGCCATGGGAACTTACGAAGGCCTTCCCGAGCACGAGCTGTTCGAAATGGAGTACCACAGCTTTCAGCATGCCAAGCTCGCGGCCGAGGAGCCGCCGCTGCGTCGCCAGACGGCGCTGATTACGGGCGCGGCGGGCGCCATCGGCTCGGCGATTGCCGAAGAACTGCTGGCGAACGGCTGTCACGTGGCGGTGACGGACCTCCCCGGCGACGCGCTCGAGAGTCTGGGCGCGGAACTTCGCGCTGCGGGCGGCGAGCGCGTCCTCGCCGTTCCCATGGACGTCACTGACGCGGCTTCCGTCTCGCGGGCTTTTGCGGCTGTCATCCAGACCTGGGGCGGCGTGGACCTGCTGGTGCTCAACGCCGGCATCGCGCACGCCGCGCCGCTCGCTTCGCTCGATGCGGAGACGTTTCGGAAACTCGAACGCGTCAACACGGAGGGCACGCTGCTGCCGCTGGCGGAGGCGGCGCGCCACTTCCGCGAGCAGGGCACGGGCGGCGACGTGGTGCTGATTTCGACAAAGAACGTGTTTTCGCCGGGGGCGCAATTCGGCGCCTACAGCGCCACCAAGGCCGCCGCGCATCAACTGGCGCGCATCGCGACGCTCGAGCTGGCCGAACTCGGCGTGCGCGTCAACATGGTGGCGCCCGACGCCATCTTCTCCCACGGGCGGCGGAAATCCGGCCTGTGGCAGGAAGTCGGCCCCGAGCGCATGCGCGCCCGCGGGCTGGACGAAAAAGGTCTGGAGGATTACTACCGCCAGCGGAACCTGCTGAAGGTGACGGTGACCGCGAAGCACGTGGCGCGCGCCGTGCTCTTCTTTGCGACGCGCCAGACGCCCACCACCGGCTCGACCCTGCCCGTGGACGGCGGCCTGCCGGACGCCACCCCCCGCTGAACCCCTTCACGAGGGCTGCGCGATTCTTGCCGCCGGTGCTACAATCGCTGGCGATGGCGAAAGCCCCGGCGCAAGCGACGCGCGTCATCGGAATCGACCCCGGACTCAACCTGACCGGCTATGCCGTCGTCGAATGGCAAGGGCGCGCCGTGCGTCTGCTGGAAGGCGGGGTGATTCGCTCGCCGCGCGCCAGCGGAAACAATCTGCCGCTGCGGCTCGAATCGTTGTTCAAAGGCGTGAGTGAAGTGCTGGAAGAATTCCATCCGCAGGCGATGTGCCTGGAAGAGGTGTACAGCCACACGGACTACCCGCGCACTTCCATTCTGATGGGCCACGCGCGCGGCGTGATTTGCCTCGCGGCGCGGCAGGCGCGGATTCCCGTGATGGATTTTTCCGCCAAGCGCATCAAGCAATCGGTGACCGGCAACGGCGGCGCCAGCAAGATGCAGGTGCAGCGCGCCGTGCAGCAGGCCTTCTCGCTGCATCGGTTGCCGGAGCCGCCCGACGTGGCGGACGCGCTCGCGGCGGCGCTCTGCTACGTGAACTGGTATCGCGTGAAGCGCCTGCCCGCGCAGTCGAGCGCGACGCGCGGCTCGAACGGCGCGCGGCCGGCGCGAAAGTCCTCGCCCGGCACTTCCCTTTCCGGAGGACGCCCCTGATTTCCGAAATCACCGGCGAAGTTCTCTACGATCGCATCCAGCGCCACTCGCTGCTGCTGCGCGTAAACTCGCTCTGCTACGAGGTGTTCGTCCCTTCGGGCATCGCCGCGCGGCTGCGCCAGGCTTCGGCGGAGGAACGCAAAAATCCCCACACGTTTTATACGATTCATTACATTGACGGCGGGCTGGGCGGCGGCCACCTGACGCCGAAGCTCGTGGGGTTTCTCGACCCGCTCGACCGCGAGTTTTTCGAGGTGTTCACGTCCGTTCCGGGCATCGGCTTCATGAAGGCGCTGAAATGCCTGGTGCGTCCGCTGAACGAAATCGCGCTGGCCATCGAGCGCGGCGACGTGGCGTTTCTGGAAGACCTGCCCCACGTCGGGAAGAAAACGGCGGAACGGATTGTCACCGAATTGCGCGGGAAGATGGCGAAGTTTGCGCTCGCGAAGAGTGAAGAACCGCTGGCCGTCGAGCAGGAATCGCAGGCAGAGCTGAAAGCCGAGGCGCTCCAGGTGCTGCTTCAACTCGAGTACTCGCGCGCCGAGGCGCAGCGGCTGGTGGACCTCGTTTTCGCCCGCCACAAGTCTTTGAAGAACACCGAGGAATTTCTCCGCCGCGTTTTCGAGCAGTTGCATCCGCGCGCGGAATAGGCCGCGGCGGCGGACAGGCTGGAGCCGAGGAGCACGATGGCCCGAGTCAGGCTGGTCTCACCCGACCTGATTTCCAAGGACGACGAGAGTTTTAACCGCACGCTGCGGCCGCCGACGCTCGAGGAATACGTCGGCCAGCGGAAGGTGGTGGAAAAACTCTCCATCGCGCTTCAGGCGGCGCGGCAGCGCGGCGAATCGCTCGAGCACACGCTCTTTTACGGCCCGCCGGGGCTCGGCAAAACCACGCTCGCCTACATCATCGGCAACGAGATGGGCGCGAAGGTGACGACAAGTTCCGGCCCCGCGCTCGAACGCACCGGCGATCTGATGGGAATCCTCACCAACCTCGGCGAAGGCGACATCCTCTTCATTGACGAAATCCACCGGCTGCCGCCGAACATCGAGGAATTCCTCTATCCCGCGATGGAAGATTTCAAAGTGGATTTCGTCGTGGACAAGGGAATGTTCGCGAAGACCATCAACGTTCCCCTCAAGCGCTTCACGCTGGTGGGCGCGACGACGCGCGCGGGCAGCCTCTCCGCGCCGCTTCGCAACCGCTTCGGGTTGTTTTTTCATCTGGTCTTCTATGCGGTGGAAGAGCTCAGCCGCATCATTCTGCGCTCGGCGAAAATTCTCGAAACGACGCTGGACGCGGCATCCGCGGAAGAGATCGCCCGGCGGGCGCGCGGCACGCCGCGCATTGCGAACCGCCTGCTGCGCCGCGTGCGCGATTTTGCGGACGTCAAAGCGGACGGAAAGATTTCGCCGCAAGTGGCGCGCGAGGCGCTGAAGCTCGAAGGCGTGGACGAGCTGGGGCTGGACGATCTTGACCGCAACTATTTGCGGACGATCGTTCAAACGTACCACGGCGGCCCGGTGGGCGTCGAAGCGCTCTCGGCGACGCTCAACGAGGAAGTGGACACGCTAGTGGACATGGTCGAGCCGTTTTTGCTCCAGTTGGGCTTCATCAGCCGGACGAAAACCGGACGCAAGGCCAATGAGCCCGCCGTCCGCCACCTGCGGCTCGACGCTTCCGGGAGCGCGCCTCGCGGCCTTTTCGATTGAAGCTTGACGATTGATGATCGGCGATTCTCAATTGACGGCGCCCGCGCAGGATCTCGGCGCTGAACCTCCCATGAAGCCCGGACGAAAGCGCATCTACCTTTCGCTCGGTTCGAACCTGGGCCCTCGGGCGGAGAATCTTCGCAAGGCGCTCGAGAGGCTGGCGAGCGAAGGAGTCGAGGTCTTGCGTGTCTCTTCGTTCTACAAAACCGAGCCCGTGGAATTTCGCGCGCAGCCGTGGTTCCTCAACTGCGTCGCGGAGGCTGCGACGGACCTGATGCCGATGAAGCTCCTGAAGTCGCTGCAAAACATCGAACGCGTCCTCGGCCGCCGCTCCGCCGTCCCCAAGGGCCCGCGGCCGATTGACATCGACATCCTGCTGTACGAAAACGTGGTGGTCCGCACGGCCGCCCTGACCATTCCTCACGAACGGATGGAAGAGCGCCGCTTTGTTCTGATTCCGTTGCGGGAGTTGAACGCGCACCTTCGCCACCCGGTGACGCGGCGGAGCGTGATTGAAATGCTGCACGACACGAAGGACGGAAGCCAGGTGATTAAACTCAAGTCTGAATTATGAATGGTGAATTATGAATTGCGTTTGGAAGGATTCTCCTGTCGCGCCGAATGCGCCGGGTTAGCCGGATTGGTTCCCTTCGCAATTCACTCTTCGGAATTCCTTTGGTGTCATGACCGCACCCGCGAACTACACGCCGCCGCGCTTCATTTCCCTGGAGGGGCCGATTCGCGTCGGCAAGACAAGTCTGGCGGACATCCTGGCCGGACGGCTGAACGCCACGCGCATCCGCGACATCGAGGACAACCCCTTCCTGGAGGGTTTCTACCGCGACAAGCCGGGCGCGGCGTTCCAGGCGCAGTTCTATTTCCTTCTGGCGCGTTACCGGCAATTGACGCAGCTCGACCTGGCGGCCAATCCGAACCGCACGGTCATCAGCGATTACCTCTTTGAGAAAGACAAGATCTTCGCCTATCTGAACCTGAGCGACGCCGAGCTCGATCTCTACAACCAGTATTACGAGCTCTTCGCCGAGCAGGTGCCCATTCCGGATTTGGTGATATACTTGCAGGCGACGCCGGAGGCGCTGCGCAAGCGAATTCGCAAAAAGAACGCGCCGGCGGAGCACAGGATTTCCGACGAGTATCTGGAAGAAGTCGTTCGCGCTTACGAACATTTTTTCTTCCAGTACAAGTCGAGTGACCTGCTGGTGATTGAGACGTCCGAGATCGACTTCGTCGACCGGAACGAGGATTTGCAGAAGCTGCTGCAACGCCTGAGCCAGCCGGTCAAAGGAACGCAATATTTTCTGCCGCTTGGATCCGCGACGGCGGACTGAGACGGTCAGGGTGCGGAAGTTCAGACCCTCTCTGTCCGGGCGAGTGGAGGCCCTCTCGGGCCCCCGGGCGCGCTTCCCCGGCGCGCCGGTTGCACGGCCTGTCACGGAGAGGGTCTTGCCTTTTACCGGCCCGCCGCGCGACTCCAGGCCGAAGGAGAAGCCATGGACCCGAAATTCGAGGCCGTGAGCAAAGTGACCGTTCCCCGGCTTCTGGAGCGCAAGCCGCGCGGTGAGCGCATCGTCTGCCTCACCGCTTATGATTACCCGACGGCGCGCCTGCTCGACGAAGCCGGCGTGGACCTCCTCCTCGTCGGCGACTCGCTCGCCCAAACCGTGCTCGGCTACGATTCGACGCTCCCGGTGTCCAACGAAGAGATGCTCCACCACCTGCGCGCCGTGCGCCGCGCGGTGCGCCGGGCGCTGCTGGTCGTGGACCTTCCCTACGGCGCCTATCACATCAGCGAGGACGAAACGCTGCGCGCCGCCATCGAGTTTGTCAAGAAAGGGGGCGCCGAAGCCGTCAAGCTGGAGGGAGGGCGGAAGCGCGCCGGACTGGTCCGCCGGCTCGTGGAGGCGGAGATTCCCGTCATGGGGCACGTCGGCCTGACGCCGCAGTCCGTGCACGCGTTCGGCGGCTACCGCGTGCAGGGCAAGACGCTCGACTCGGCGACGGAACTGCTCGCCGACGCGCAGGCGGTGGAGGACGCCGGAGCGTTTTCCATCGTGCTCGAAGGAGTGCCGCGCGAGCTGGCGGCCATCGCCACGCGCCGGCTGCGCATTCCCACCATCGGCATCGGCGCCGGGCCGGAATGTGACGGCCAGATTCTGGTGATTCACGACCTCGCGGGGTTTTCGCCGGCCCCGCGCCCGAAGTTCGTTCGCGCCTACGCGGAACTGGGCGCGACGCTGCGCGCGGCCGTCGAGCGCTACGCGGACGACGTGCGCTCCGGCGCATTTCCCGACGACCGCGAGTCCTATCACTGGCCGGCGAAAGTGAGAGAGGATTTCGAGCGCGCCCTGTCGCGCTTGTCCTGATGCGCGTCATCACAACCATTCCGGAGATGCGCGCCTTTTCGCGCCACGTGCGCGCCGGGGGAAGCTCGCTGGGCCTGGTGCCGACGATGGGAGCGCTGCACGAAGGCCACTTCAGCCTCATCCGCCAGGCGCGGCGACAGTCTGACGCGGTGGCGGTTTCGATTTTCGTCAATCCCACGCAGTTCGATTCTCCCCACGACCTGGCGAGATATCCGCAAAACCTGGAGCGGGACCTCGACCAGCTCCGGCCTTTCAAGGTCGACGTCGTGTTTGCCCCGACCCCGGCGGAGATGTACCCGCCCGGCTTCCAGACGTTCGTCGAGCCCGGCGACGTCGCCGCGCGCTTCGAGGGCGCGTCGCGTCCCGGCCATTTTCGCGGCGTCGCCACAATCGTCCTGAAACTCTTCAACATCATCGAGCCCGCACTCGCCTATTTCGGCCAGAAGGATTTCCAGCAGGTCCTCGCCGTGCGCCGGCTGGTGGAGGATTTGAATCTGCCGATCCGCCTCGTCGTGTGCCCGATTGTGCGCGAGGCGGACGGGCTGGCCGTGAGCTCACGAAACGAACGCCTGAACGCCGCGGAGCGCCAGGCGGCCGCGGCGATTCATCGCAGCCTGCGGCAGGCGGAGCGCCTGGCCCACGAGGGAGAGACGGAAGCGCGGCGGCTGCTCGAAGAAATGAAAAAGGTACTGGCGAGCGAGCCGCTGGTCCAACCCGATTATGCGGCGATTGTCGAGCCGCGCGAACTTCAACCGGTAGAGCGCGTCGTGCCGGGCAGCGTGGTGCTGGTGGCGGCGCGAGTGGGCGACACACGGCTCATTGACAACCTGATTCTCGGCCCGCCGGGCTCGACACCCGAGACGCTGATCCAGCTCGCCCTGGGCGCGGGCATCGTGGCGGACGCGCAGGCGCGCGTCCCGGGACTCGAAGCGGAATCCCTTCGCCTGAAAATCGAAGCTTGCCGCGACTGCGCCGCGCTCACGGCCATCCAGCTTCCGCCGCGCGAGTTTCTGGCCAAGTACGTCAAGACCTTCTATCCGGACCTGAACGCGGTCCGCGTGGCCGTCATCGGCCGCGACTCGCCGCTCAATCCCGACAACTTTCTTTACCGCAACCCGCGCGGGTCGAACCGATTTTTCGAAAGACTTTTTGAACTGGTGGGCGTCAAGGATTTTGAGGAGTTTCGTTCACGCTTCGCGCTGACGGACGCCATCCGCTGCCATTCCGGCGCGCCGCGCGTTCCCGAAAAGGCGCTGGGATACTGTTCCCGGCACCTGCGCGAAGATTTGAAGCTCTTCCCGAACCTGACCACCCTCGTCGTTCTGGGCGAGGATGCCTGCCTGCAATTTCAGCAATTCATTCTCGAACGCGCGCCCGAGCGCGTGCGGCGGCTCGAAGGGCTGGCCGGCGAAAAGGGCTGGGCCGAGGAGGAAGTGCGCATTCCTTCGCTCGGCGAGCGCGCCTTACGGGTCCTCTACTGCTACCACCCCACCTTCGGCTATCGGAGGAGTCCGTCCCTCGCGCCGCTTCTCGGCGGAGAATCCGGGCGGCTCAACCTTTGAGGGATTTCAGTGCCGCGAGGACTTCCTGAACGTGTCCTTCCACTCTGACGCGCGGAAAGACGTGGAGGACTCGACCGTCCTCGCCGAGAAGATACGTCGTACGGACGATTCCCTTTTTCTTGACTCCGTAGAGGACCTTGTCCTGCCACACGCCGTAGGCGTCGAGCATTTTGTGGGAAGTGTCGCCCGCCAGCGGAAAATTCAGCTCGTACTTGTCATGAAATTTCCTGAGGTCTTCGACCGCGTCCGCGCTGACGCCGAGGACCGCGGTCTTCAGCCGCTCGAGCTGCCGCTTGGCGTCCCGGAACTGGGTCGCCTCGCTGGTTCAGCCCGGCGTGTCGGCCTTCGGGAAGAAATAGAGGACGAGTCGCTTTCCCTTGAAATCTTTCAGGGCAATCTTCTCGCCCGTGTGCGAAGGGAGCGAGAAATCCGGAGCGCGCTGGCCGGGCTCAAGCATCGTGAATATCCTCGACGCCGCTGGAGAAAGTGTGGGCGCGGCTATCCGCCCAGCTCCTTTTTCAGGACTTCCTGGACCACCTGCGGATTGGCCTGACCGCGCGTCACCTTCATCACCTGACCGACGAACCAGCCGAAGGCCGCCGTCTTCCCGCCCCGGTATTGCTCAACCTGCTTCGGATTGGACGCGATGATTTCGCGCGCTACGCGAGCGATTTCTTCAGGGTCGCTGATCTGCGCCAGCCCCTGCGCCGCCATCGCCTGCGCGGCGCTCCGGCCGGTCTTGAACATCTCCGGCAAGATTTCTTTCGCCATCTTTCCGGAGATCTTGCCCTTCGCGACCATCGAAACCAGCTCGGCCAGCGCCCTCGCGCTGACGGGTGATTCAGTGATTTCGCGGTTCGACTCCTTCAGCAGGTAACCGAGCTCGCTCAGAATCCAGTTGGCCGCGAGCTTCGGGTCGCTCGCCGCGGCGGCCTCTTCGTAGTAATCCGCCAGGGCGCGGGACGCCGTGAGGAGCGCGACGTCCGCTTCCGGCAGCGCATATTGCTCCACCAGCCGCCTGCGGCGCGCCACGGGCAATTCCGGAAGCGTCCGGCGGACTTCCTCTTTCCACTCTTCGGTAATCACCAGCGGCAGCAGGTCCGGCTCGGGAAAGTAGCGGTAGTCGTGCGCGAATTCCTTGCTGCGCATTCCGTAGGTGCGCTGCTCGCGGCTGTCCCAGAGGCGCGTCTCCTGCGTGATCGGGCCGCCGCCCTCCACCACGGCGATCTGCCGGTCGATTTCGTACGCGAGCGCCTTCTGGAGAAAGCGGAACGAGTTGAGGTTTTTCACTTCGGTCTTCACCCCGAACTCGCTCGCGCCGGCGCGCCGCACGCTGACGTTCGCGTCGCAGCGCAGGCTGCCTTCCTCCATGTTGCAGTCGGAGACTTCCAGATACAGCAGCAACGTCTTCAGCCGCGTCAGGTAGTCGTAAGCCTCTTCGGGCGACCGCAGGTCGGGCTCGCTGACAATCTCAATCAGCGGCACGCCGGAACGGTTGAGGTCGATGTAAGACTTCTCTTCGGAATCGCGGAATCCTTCGTGCAGCGATTTGCCCGCGTCCTCTTCCAAGTGGACGCGCGTGATTCCGACACGCTTCTTCGCGCCGTTCACCTCGATTTCGATCCAGCCGTTTTCGGAGAGCGGCTCGTCGTACTGCGAAATCTGATAGCCCTTCGGAAGGTCGGGATAGAAATAGTTTTTGCGCGAGAAGCGCGAGCGCGGGTTGACGGCGCAGTTGAGCGCCAGCGCCGTTTTCATCGCCATCGTGACGGCTTCACGGTTCAGCACCGGCAGCGCGCCCGGCAGGCCCAGACACACGGGGCAGGTGTTCGAGTTGGCGGGATCGCCGAAGCGCGTCGAACAGGAGCAGAAAATCTTCGACTTCGTCAGAAGCTGGACGTGCACCTCCAGCCCGATGACGGCTTCGTATCGCGCGCGAACTTCCGGCGTCATCGCCGTCGCTGTGCTCATCTTTCCCTGCCCGGCCCGCACACTCGAGGCGGCTTCATCCTCCGCGGGAGAAAATCCAGGCGATCATTATAACCAATCCCCGCCCGCCTGGCGCACCCGCTCAAGCCCGGGCGGTGAAATGTTTGCGCAGGTGTTTCAGGTCGCTCGCGATGGTGGCTTCCAATCCCAGCGGCATCTTCGCGCTTTCAATCTGAATCCAGCCGTTGAATCCGATTTCGTCCATCGCCTTGCGGATTTCCCGGAAATTGATGTTCCCTCGCCCGAAAATGTCCACGTAGTCTTTGGCGTGGAACTCGCAAATCAGTTTTCCGAGCTTGCGAATCTCCCGGTAGATGTCGTAGCCGGCGCGGTTGGAATTTCCGACGTCGTAATAGACCTGCACGGCCCTCGAGCCCACACGCTCGATGATGTCCACGTGCTCGTCGGCGCTCAGCCAGCTTTCGATGCCGAGGATGACGCCTTCGCGCTCGGCCTTGGGAGCGACTTTCTTGAACCGCTCGACGACGGTTTTCTTGCCGAGGTCGTCACCGCGCAGGTCACCCTGCGAAAAGAACGGGACCAGGACTACCTTCACGCCGAGCGCCTTCGCCACATCGATGCTGTCCGACACCCATTGTTCGGCGCGCGGATCGCTCCGGTAGGGAACGTCGTTGAGCGCCCCGATGGCCAGGGACGCGATAGCGACGCCGGTTCGCTTCGTCGTTTCCAGGTATTGCTTCTGAAGTTCCGGATTCCGCACTGGCAGGCCCCTGTCCTGGTGGCCGAGATCCACCTGGACGCCGTCCAGGCCGATTCGTTTCGCCATGTCGAAGGCCGCGGGGTCCGCGCGCTTTTGAATCGTCCAGTCGCAGACGCCGATCTTGAACCGCCGGTCCTTGGCCGCCGCCAGTTCTTCAAGGAAAGGGTCTGCGAATCCCAGACCCAGCGCGCCAGCGGCCGCCCAGCGACCGCCTCGCGCCAGCATTTCGCGCCGTGTGATTCTGTTTGAGGTCATGCTCCGCCTCCAAGGCAACTCCGCCGTCAGTCTTTCAACCCTTTCAAATCCGCTTCCCAACGTTCTCCCGATTTCATCATTTCGTCCCAGGTCACCTCGCGCCGATTGTAAGCCGCCATGCGGCCGAGAATCGTCGTCAGGTTGCTGCGGATGCTCGGCGCCGCGGTGGGATTTTCAAATCGCCCCTGGGTAACGTCGTCATAAAACGTGGCGATGTTCCGCACCGCGCCCTCGCGATACATATTCTCGGCCACGCCGCCCGTGTAAGGCTTCTTCCCTTTGATGCTGACCTGGCCGGAGTAGTGCGTATCCACGGTCCCATCGGTGCCGTACATCCGGCACATGATATCGTCCCAGCCGTGGCCGAACTGTTTGGACGCGAACGTCACGAGCACGTCTTTCGGAAACCAGAAGATGACGGAGAAGTGGTCCCAGCAGGTCCCCACGTCGCGCCCACCGCGGCCGCCCGTCCCGTAGGCGCGCACCGGCGCGGCGTCGAGCACCCACGTCGCCACATCAAGCGTGTGAATGTTTTGTTCCGTGATGATATCGCCGGAAAGTACGCGGTCGAGTCCCCAGGCCCGGAGGCGCACTTCGGGGTCGTCGGGACTGGCGCGCAACTGCTCGCCGACCCGCTCAAACGGCGAGCCCGCGATATAGGTGGACTCGCCGCACACGATGCGGCCGATTTCACCCGCCTGCGTCCGCCGGATTGCCTCCTGATAGAACGGATCGGTGCGCGTCTGGAAGTCCACCAGGAAGGCGCGCTTGTTTGCCTTCGATTTCTTCGCGCACGCATCGATCACACCGCATCCCCACACGTCCACGGCGGCCGGCTTCGCGAGGTAAATGTGCGCGCCGGCATCCGTCGCGGCTTGAGTTTGTTCGGGATGAAAATACGGCGGGCTTTCGATCGCCACCGCCTCCGGCTTCAGGTCCATTACACGCTTGTAACCGGAGAGTCCCGCGAACATGCGATCCGCCGAAACGTTGAACCTCTTGCCGAAACTGTCGAGACGGTCCTGGAAGTAATCGTGCGCGCCCACGATTTCGTATCCGCCGTGCTTGAGAAACAGGTCCGTAATCCAGGCGCCGCGTCCGCCGCAACCGATCATGCCGAGTTTGATTTTCGAATTCGCCGCCGTGCCGCGCACGTGCCGGGGCTCGAGCAGCGTGAAGGAAAAGGCCGTGGCGCCGGCGGCCGTCATAAATTCCCGCCGGTTCACTTTTCGTTTCCTATTCTTTGAAGATGAGTTCAGAGATTCCATGGCCTGGAGTCCTCCCGTGATAAGGTGGGCCGAGGTTCAATCCGATGCGCGGACGATATCAGATTCCCCGGCGCACGGCAATCGGGTGCGAAGCGTTCAGGGCGCGATCCAGTTGACGCGCGGGCGGCCGCTGGAAGGGTTCCGGTCCACTTCCACGGGAGTCCGGAAAACGCGGCTCAAAACGTCGCTCTTCAGCACTTCCTGCGGCCTGCCCTGCGCGAGGCACCGGCCCGCTTCCAGCAGAATCAGGTTGTCCGCCATCTCGGCGGCAAGATTGAGTTCGTGGGTCACGATGACGGCGGCGAACTTTTCAGAAGCGGCGAGGCGGCGAATCAGGCGCAGCATTTCAATCTGGTAGCCGATGTCGAGGTTCGCGGTCGGCTCGTCGAGCAGCAACAGGCGCGGGCGCTGGGCCAGCGCGCGCGCCAGCACGGCGCGCTGGAATTCTCCGCCGCTCAGTTCGAGAATGCGCCGGCCGGCGAACGCCTTGAGGTCCGTCTGTTCGAGCGCCCAGTCCACCCAGCGGTCGTCCTCGGGAGATTCGAACAGTCCGCCGCGCAGGTGCGGGTGGCGGCCCTGGCGGACGAACTCGCGGACCTGGAATGAAAACAGCAGGATCGTTTCCTGTTTCGCCAGCCCCACGCGGCGCGCCCGCTCGCGCGGCGGAAGGCGGTGCAGGTCTTCGCCGTCGAGCAGGACGCGCCCGGAGGCGGGCTTCAAGTGGCCGCTCGCAATCTCCAGCAGCGTGGACTTCCCTGACCCGTTCGGTCCGATGATGGCGGCCAATTCACCTGCCCGCGCCTCGAAACTCGTGGGAAGCAATTCGAAGTGCACGTAGCGGTGCGAGACGTTTTCTACAACGAGGCGAGTTTCGGAATGGTCGCTGTTGTGCATGTCCAGTGCTCCGGGACCGGCCATCATCGTTTCATTGTTCTGCTGCCGACTGGCTTCTGCCCTCCCTACCCTGCCGTCCTGCGAAGCAGGTAAATGAATACGGGCGCGCCCGCCACCGCCGTCACCGCGCCGACGGGAAGTTCCGCCGGAGCGATAAGCGTCCGCGCGACGGTATCCGAAAGGACCAGGACCACTGCGCCGCCGAGAGCCGCAGCCGGCAAAAGCGCGCGGTGGTCCGGTCCGACGAACATTCTGCCGAGATGGGGCACCAGCAGCCCCAGATAGCCGATCGCGCCGCTCACGGAGACGGCGACGCCCGTCAGCAGCGAGGCCAGAACGAATACACCCGTCTCGACGCGCGTGACGTTCACGCCGAGATGTGCCGCTTCTTCCTCTCCGAGAAGCAGAACGTTCAGGTCTTTGGCGAGCGCGTAAACCACCGCAACGCCCAGCAGGACGACGGGAAAGAGGACGCGAAGCTGGCCGCCGGTCACCACACTTAAATCGCCCATCAGCCAGAACGCCATGCCGCGCACGTCGCGCGTGGAAAGAGTCGTGAGGAAGAAGAGGATGACGGCCGCGAGGAACGACGCGGTGATCACGCCCGCGAGAATGAGCGTGTAACTCGAAAGCCTTCCCTCGCGCCGCCCGAGGAAGTAAACCCAGGTCATCGTGGCGAGCGCGCCGCCGAAGGCCATCACCGGCGCGGCGGTGGCAAATCTGCCGCCGAGCCAGAGCCCGAGGATCGCGCCCACGGCGGCGCCGTTCGAGATGCCGAGCACGTAGGGGTCGGCCAGCGGGTTGCGCAGCAGCGCCTGGAGGACGGTGCCGGAAACCGCCAGCGCGGCGCCCACCAGCACGGCCAGGAGAACGCGCGGCAACCGAATGTCCCGGACGATGGCGACCGCTTCGGGCCGAGCCGGAGCGCCGGTGAGTGCGGCCCAGACTTCGGCAGCAGTCAGTTCTACACCGCCCACGGAAAGCGCCGCAACGCAGGCGAGGAGAAGTCCCCCGGCGAGGACGGCGCAAAGCGCCAGCACGTTGCGCCGCGTGGCGGGAAGGGTCATCGCCCGTCCTCCGACGGCGGGTGGAGGATCGCCGCGACTTCCTCCAGCGCGTCCAGCAAACGCGGGCTGGAACGGATGATCGAATCCGAGACGAAATGCATTCGACGATTGCGCACGGCGCGCATCTCGCGCCAGCCCGACAGGCGGTCGAATTCAGCAGGGTCGGGCGCGAAGGCTTCGGTGCGCGGAAACAGGATCACGTCGGGGTCGCGCTTCAGCGCCTCTTCCAGACTCATGCGCGGCCATTCCGGTTCGAGGTCCTCGGCAATGGAAACTCCCCCCGCGCGGCGGATGACATCGTTGACGAAGGATTTCCCTCCCGCCGTCGTCAGCGGCCGGTACCAGACGACGAAGAGAACTTTCGGCCTCTCCCGCCCTGTGACGCGGCGCTCCACGGCACGAAGACGCGCGCGCAGGCTCTCCACCAGGCGCTGGGCTTCTGCGGCGCGGCCGAGCAGACGGCCCAGGTCTTCGACGGACGCGAACGTTTCATCCAGACTCCTCGCGCGGACGCCGTAAACAGGAATGCCGAGCCGTTCGATGCGGTCCGCGGTTTCGATGCGGTTGGCATCGGGGCTGCCGAGCACCAGGTCCGGCCGCAGAGCCAGGATCGCTTCGAGGCTCGGGTTCAGGACATTTCCGACGCGCGATTTCGTTTTCGCTTCCGGCGGATAGTCGCAGTAGTCCGTCACGCCGACGATGCGTTCGCCAAGCCCCAGCGCGAAGAGCGTTTCGGTAACGCTCGGCGCAAGCGAAACGAGCCGCTGCGGATTTTCAACAACGCGCACTTGTCTTCCGGTCTGGTCGGTGACCTCACGGATCGCGGCCGGACCGGCGGACGAAAGCGCGAGGAACGCAACCACTGCGGCCAGAACAAGGGTTTCCCGGCACAAGGCGTGACCTGACTCGGACTCGAGCGGCGCGGGCTGCCAGCCGGTCATGGAGTTCCCCGAACCTGGAAGCGTGCGGAGCATTACGGGGGCTCCAGTCTATGGGCGCGGTTTTTGTTTGTCAAAAGCACGCGCCGTGCCACAATAAGCACGGAATGCGGCGTCGAAAAATCGTGGCCCTTCTCGTCATTCTGGCTGCTGCGGCTGAGGTGGCGGCCGCTCCGCAGCGCCGCGCGCCGCCCGTCACGGCCTGGGCGCTCGTTCAGGCGGAGGATGCGGAGGTAAGGACCCGCCGGGGCGGCGGAAAGGTCGCCCTCAAACTAGGCCGTGGAGCGCTGCTCCCCGTCATCCGATCGAGGGGGAGAGATTCCGGCTGGATTCGCGTGCGTCCCGCGAACCCGGAGACGTTCGAGCCCGTCGAGGGCTGGGTGGACGTGGCTCGCGTGGAGTTGCTTCCCGCCGACCGCTTTCCTCCCGATCTCGATTTTCTCCGGCTGGTCGGCGGCGCTTTCGGCGACGATTTCGGCGCCGCGAACTCCACCATCGCGCGCTATCTGGTTCGCCGCGGCTCCGAGGAGCCCGCGATCATCGGCCTGGTCGGCTCGCCCGTCCTGCCGCAATCGCGGATGCAGGTTTTCCTGCGCGAGCAAGGCCGCTGGACGCTCGGCCCGCACGTCGAGTTCGCCTTCGCGGACATCCGCGGGCCGATGCGCGAGCCGGAGGTCCGCGACCTCGCGGGCGACGGCCGCGACTGCTTCATCACGCGCGAGCCTTTCCAACTGGGGCTGGAAAGCGGCGGCGTTCGATTGGTGGTCCGCCGCATCGAGGATGGCGAACTTCACGAGATCTGGAAAGCTCCCCTGAAATTCCGGAACTTCAGCTCTTTCCCGCCGGCCGTTCAGAAGCTCGATCCACCGGAAAGAAATGTGGGCTGGCCGGGAACCGAAACGACCGCCACGGTCGAATTCCGGCCTCGCGACGGCAAGCAGATTCCCGTCTGGAAAGCCAGGATCGACTTCTTCCGGTTCGGAAGCGAGACGCCCGTCGAAACCCTGGAAGTTGAAAAGCTGTGCGAGTGGGACGGCGCGCGCTTTGCGCCCGTCGGAAATTGAAGCCTTTACTCCCGCAATTTTCGCGGACTTTCCAGCACGCAAGGTGTGGTACATTGGCGCGGCCCGCGCTGGTCAGAATCTTCAACTGGGCTTCGATGGGAGACCCTCCATGGCTGAAACCGCGTGAATCCGTCTGCTGCTTCCCCATCCGACGCCGGTCCGGCGGCGCGTCCCACGCGCGTGCGCTGGCACATCGTCACGCTGCTCGCCGTCATCGCGGGGCTCACCTATCTCGACCGGCTCAACCTCTCCATCGCCGGAAAACACATTCAGGACGAATTCGCGTTCACGACGGAGACGATGGGCTGGATTCTGAGCGCCTTCGTGCTCGGCTACGCGCTGTTTCAGGTTCCGGGCGGATGGCTCGGGGACCGCTTCGGCCCGCGCGCCGTGCTGACGGCGGCCATCGTGGGCTGGTCGGTGCTGACGGCGGCGACGGCGCTCGCGCCCGCGCTCCCGCTCGCCGCCTGGTTCGGCGTGGCATGGTCGTTCGCCATCATTCGTTTCCTGGTCGGCGCGGGCGAGGGGATGGCGTTTCCGAACATCAACCGCATGATCGCCTTCTGGATGGGTCCGGGCCAGCGCGGAATCGGAAACAGTCTGTGGCTGGTGGGAATCGGCGCGGGCGGAGCCATGACGCCGCTGCTGATTGCCACGCTCAGCGAGCGTTGGGGCTGGCGGACGGCGTTCTACGTCTGTGCCGCGATCGGCTTCGTCATCGTCGCCGCCTGGCGGCTTTACGCGACGAATCATCCCGAAGAGCACCCGCGTGTCAACGCCGCCGAACTCGCGTTCATCCGCGCCGGCGCGGAAAGCCGCCGCGCCGAAGGGCTCCCGACGCCCTGGAAGAAGATGTTTTCGAGCGTCTCGGTCTGGGCGCTGATTCTCAGCTACACCTGCATCGCCTTCCCCGCCTACATCTTCTACACCTGGTTTTTCATTTACCTCGTCAACGTTCGCGGATTGACCGTGGAACAGGGCGGCTGGTGGGGCTCGACGCCGTTCATTTGCATCGCGCTGCTCGCGCCGCTGGGCGGATGGGTCTCTGACCGCTTCGTAAGGCGCCTGGGACGCCGTCGCGGACGGCAATCGGCGGTCTGGCTCGGAGCGGCGGTCTCCGCCTTCCTGATGTGGACCGGCGGAAACGCCGCCAACAACACGCTGGCGATTCTGCTGCTCGGCCTCGCTTCGGGCTTCAACCTCTTCGCCACCGCCACCTGGTGGGCTGTCTGCAACGACCTGACCCGCCACCATTCCGGGTCGCTTTCCGGCCTGATGAACATGAGCGGAAACCTGGGCGGCTGGATGTCGCCGATTGTGACCGCGTACATCGCCACGCGCGTCGGCTGGACGGCCGCACTCGATTTCGCCGCGCTCGTGACGCTGGCCGCGGGCGTACTCTGGCTGCTCGTTCGCGCCGATTCCCCGCTGGAGCTCGGACCGGACGCCTCCGCCTGAGCCGCTGTCCGCGCCGTGCTATAATCCCCGCGTTCGTCGCGCCACGCCCCGGAGCCGTCCCCATGGACGACCTGCTGCTTCCCCTCTTTCCTCTGGAAACCGTTCTCCTGCCCGAGGAGCCGCTGCCGCTGCATATTTTCGAGGACCGCTACAAGCAGATGATCGGCGAGTGTCTGAAGGCCAAAGCGGCGAGCGCGCCGGCGCAGGACTTCGGTGTCGTGCTGGCTCAGGGGCGTGAAATCGCTTCGGTCGGCTGCACGGCGGGCATCGTCAACGTGACGCGCCGCTACGAAGACGGACGGATGGATATCTTCACGGTGGGGCGGCGGCGGTTCGAAATTCTCTACACCAACGAAGACCGGCCGTACGTCCGCGCCGCCGTCGAATACTTCGACGACGACCCCGACACCGAACTTCCGGACGAAGCCGAAGCCGGCGTCGCCCTCGACCTCTTCCGCCAGGCGATGCAGCGCCTGCACAAATCGAGCGAGATTCCCATCCACCTTCCCCGCCCCTATCGGCACCTCTCCTTCCGGATTGCCGGGCCTCTGCCGCTCGACCTGGAGTTCAAGCAGCAGCTCCTGACGCTCCGGAACGAAGGCGAGCGGCTGCGCGAAGTGACGCGCGTCTTGGACCGCCTGCTTTCGCGCCTCGACCTTGTCTCCGAATCGCGCCGCAAGGCCGGGGGCAACGGCAATCCGAAGTATTCCCTCTAATCATCCAGAAGGAAGGGTCGCCGACGCACCGCGAAACGCCCGTTGAGTCAGGAAGTGCGCTCGCCTATAATCAGTTGCAGGGGACGGGGCCAATGCAAAAACTGAAAACGCTGGGTGATCTGAAGCAGTCCGGTTACCGGACGCGCAGCGTCAAGGACGAAATGCGCGCCAACCTCGTGCGCAAGCTGCGCGAGGGCGAAACGCTTTTCCCGGGAATCATCGGTTACGACGACACGGTGATTCCGCAGATTTCGAACGCTATCCTGGCTCGGCACAACTTCATCCTGCTGGGCCTTCGCGGGCAGGCCAAGAGCCGCATCCTGCGCGCGCTGGTGAACCTGCTCGATGAGGAGATTCCTTACGTCGCCGGCTGCGAGATCAACGACGACCCCTTCCATCCGCTCTGCCGCGCCTGCAACGAGCGGCTGCGCGAGTGCGGAGACGCCACGGCGATCGCCTGGCTGCCGCGCGAGCACCGCTATGTTGAGAAGCTGGCGACGCCCGACGTCACCATCGCCGACATCCTCGGCGACCTCGATCCCATCAAGGCGGCGCGCGGCGGCCACGCGCTCTCCAGCGAGCTGACGATTCATTACGGCCTGCTTCCCCGCGCCAATCGCGGCGTCTTCGCCATCAACGAGCTGCCGGACCTTGCCGGAAAAATCCAAGTGGGGCTGTTCAACATCATGCAGGAAGGCGACGTGCAGATTAAGGGCTACCCGGTCCGCCTGCCGCTCGACGTCGCGCTCGTCTTCACGGCCAATCCCGAAGACTACACGGCGCGCGGAAAGATCATCACGCCGCTCACGGACCGCATCGGCTCCGAGGTCCGCACCCATTACCCGGTGACGCTCGAACACGCCATCGAAATCACCGCTCAGGAGGCCTGGACGGAGCGCGACGGCGGCGGGACGGTGCTGATTCCGCAGTTTATCCGCGAGGTCATCGAAAGCATCGCCTTCGAAGCTCGGCAGGAAAAGAAGGTGGACAAGCGCAGCGGCGTCAGCCAGCGGCTGCCGATTACCGCGCTCGAGAACGTGGTTTCCAACGCCGAGCGCCGCGCCCTGCTGCACGGCGAAAAAGTAGCGGTGCCGCGCCCCGCGGATATTTACGCCGCGTTGCCCTCGCTCACCGGCAAGTTCGAGCTCGAATACGAAGGCGAGGTCCGCGGCGCCGACAACGTGGCGCGCGACATCATCCGCCAGGCCACGGCGCGCGTCTTCAAGAAGTATTTCGACAACGTCCCGATGCACTCAGTGGTGCAGTGGTTCGAACTGGGCGGCAAGTTGAAGTATTCCGTCGACGCGCCCACTGAAGAAGTCTACGGACACTTGAAGAAGATCCAGGGTTTGTTCGAGAAAACGCCGCCGCTCGGCGTGAGGCCCAAGGATGAGCCGTCGCTGCTGGTCTCGGCCGCAGAGTTCGTTCTGGAAGGCCTTTACTCGCTCAAGAAAATCAGCCGAAACGAAGAGGTGGGCTACTTCGCCGAAGCGCCGAGGCCGGCGCGCAGCGACGCGCGCGACGACGACTTCGGTGTCCCGCCCGGCCCGCGGCGCAGGCCGTTGAACTAAGTCCGTCCTGTGTGCTTGACCTGTAGTCCCTTTTGAAGAGGAACAAGGCTCGGCCCGTCTCGCACAAAGGACTACGGGTGAAGGACCAAGGACGCCGTTCCTCAGAAATGAAATACATCAAGTACTCCAAATTCGAGCCCGAGCTGCTGGACGGTCTGAGCACCGAAGACCTGCTCCAGATGCTTCAGGACTTCCTCCTCGAAAGCGGATTCCAGAACCAGTACCAGCAGTTTTACGAAATGGACCCGGAGCGCACGATGGAGGCCTTGCATCAGGCGCTGCTCGAGGCGCTGCGGCGCGAGGGCCTGATTCCGCCCGAACTCCTCCAGCAGTTGATGCAGAGCGCCGAAGAGTACCGCGACTCAAAGCTCTCGGAACTGATCAACAAGCTGATGGAGCGGCTGGCGGAGGAAGGTTACATCACAATCGAGCGGCCGCCGCAACAGCAGGGCCAGCGGGCCGAGCCCCGGCCGGGCCAGTTGACGGGTCCCGAAGGGCGCGCGAAGTTCGAGATTACGGACAAGGCGCTCGATTTTCTCGGATTCAAGACGCTCAAAGACTTGCTGGCTTCGCTCGGCAAATCGAGTTTCGGCCGCCACGACACGCGCGAACTGGCGACGGGCGTGGAATCGGACGGCTCCAGTCGCCGCTACGAATTCGGCGACACGATGAACCTGGACGTGAACGCGACGCTGCTTTCCGCCATCCGCCGACACGGCGCGGACTTCCCGCTCGAGTTCGACTACCAGGACCTGCAAGTGCGCCAGTGCGAATACCAGAGTTCCTGCGCCACCGTGCTGATGCTCGATTGCAGCCACAGCATGATCCTGTACGGCGAGGACCGATTCACGCCCGCCAAAAAGGTGGCACTGGCGCTGACCCATCTGATTCGCTCGCAATATCCCGGCGACACGCTCCACCTGGTGCTCTTTCACGATTCCGCCGAGGAAATCCCCCTTTCGGAACTGGCGCGCGTGCGGGTCGGCCCCTACTACACGAACACGCGCGAAGGGCTGCGCGTCGCGCAGCGTGTGCTTTCGCGCCAGAAGAAGGACATGCGCCAGATCGTGATGATTACGGACGGCAAGCCCTCGGCGCTGACGCTCGAAGACGGGCGCATCTACAAGAACGCCTTCGGGCTCGACCCGCTGGTGGTTTCAGAAACGCTGCACGAGGTGGCGCGCTGCCGGCGGAACGGCATTCTCATCAACACGTTCATGCTGGCCTCCGACTACGGCCTGGTGAATTTCGTCCAGAAGGTGACGGAAATCTGCCGGGGCAAGGCCTACTTCACCACGCCCTATACGCTCGGCCAGTATCTGCTCATGGACTACATGCAGAAGAAGATCAAACACATTCATTGAAGCCGGCGCGGCGGGAGGGAAATCGAATAGAATGGGGCGTTTCGCGCACCCGGGGTGAGTCCGATGGCGACAGTGGCCGCCGGAAAGAAGGCTCCGGCGTTTGAACTGAAAAATACGGAAGGCCAGGCCGTTTCGCTCGCCAAGGGCCTGGCCAACGGGCCCGTCCTTGTGGCCTTCTTCAAGGTGAGCTGTCCCACCTGCCAGTTCACGTTTCCCTTCCTCGAACGGCTCTACCAACAACTGCGCGACCAGCGCGTCCAGATCTGGGGCGTCTCTCAGGACGACGCGCGCCAGAGCCTGAGGTTCGCGAAGGAGTTCGAAACGTCTTTTCCGTTTCTGATTGACGAGTATCCCTACGAGGTCTCGCGCGCTTACGGCATTCAGTACGTCCCCACGCTCTTCCTAATCTCGCCCGACGGCCAGGTTGAGTTCACCGGCGACGGATTCTGCAAGGCCGACCTCCTGGAAATTCAGCGTTGGTTGGCGAACCACTATCGCGTCAACCTCTCGCCGCTTTTCACGCCGAAAGACCACGTCCCCGAATTCAAACCCGGTTGAGGGTCGAAGAGTTAGGCTTGGTTCAAGCCTGAAACAGGGGACAGGTTGCAGGTTGCAGGTTACAGGTTCCAGGGAACAGGGGACAGGAAAAACAAAGACTGTCCCGTCCGATTCGATTACCCCTGAGCTTCGCGTTCCAGTTCCCGTTTCTTGTGTTTCGGGCGCTTTTTCTTGCGGCCTTCCTGGCGCTTCACGGGCGGCGGCGCGCCGACCTGAGTCCGCGCCCGGAGCTTGACGAGCCCGACGGCTGTCAGTCGTTTCGGTTTGCGGCTTTTCTTGCGGGCCATGGGGAAAAGTTCTGGCGGAAGTGTGTCGGAATCGAACCGACCGGTCCACCTGAGGCAGACCCGCAGGATTTGAAGTCCCGGGCGGACACCAGCCCGCATGCACTTCCGGAACCATCCTAAAGGAGGAGAGAAAGAGCGTCAACGTCGCGATTCTCGGCAGAAACGATTCCGGTCGATAGAAACGTACCTACCGCCAGGCGCGGGCCGTCAGAAGCCCGCGACCGCCGCCTCCTCGTCCCGCACCACATCGAGCACGCGGTCCACTCGAGTCACGGCGAGAACTTTCGTGACGTGCGGGTGGACTGCAAAAACTTTGCACTTCCCGCCCGCCGCTTCCACGGCCGTGTGCGCGTTCACCAGCGCGCCGACTCCCGTGCTGTCCACGAAGGGCACTTTGGAGAGGTTAATGGCGATCTTTCGCGCGCCCGCGGCCAGCAGCTCGTCAATCCGCAGGCCGAGCTCGGCGCGCGATTCGCCGATGCCGAGCGGGCCGTCGAGATCCAGAATCGAAACGGCGCCGTTTTCCCGGACCGTAATCGAGAACTTCGACCAGTATCCACCCTGGTGTCGCATGGGGCGAACCTAGCGGATGTGACGGGTCAAATCAAGCTGATCTGCTCCGGCGAGACACGGCGTCCCGGTCAGGCAAGGGACCCGGCGAACGGTGAGGGTTGTCAGACAGGCAGTGGAAGCGAAAAAGCGAACTCGATGCCGACCTGGCCTTCGCGGTCCGAGGCTTCAGGGCCCACCCACACCACGCGCCCGGGAACCGCGTAGCCGCCTGAGTAATCGAGAGCCACGGTCACGACCTGCCCCTGCGACAAAGGAAGCGGCGTTCGCACCCTGGTCCCTTGACAGGAGAGGTCTAGCGCCACCGCGTAGTACTCGAGCTTTCTGCCGTTTGCGCCGGCATAGAGCGTGATCGGAAGGGTGACGGGAGTCCGAAGACTCCGGCGATGCTCGCGGGAAACTGCGTCCAGCATAGCCAGCCTCCCCGCACTCAGGGGACGGATAAGTTGCCCTGAATGTAAACCTCGCCGGCCCTCGCGTCAAGAGGCTGTTTGCGGAGCTTGAGGGAACGATTAGGCCCGGCGTCGGCGCGCGCCGGCAGAGCCCAGCGCAGGCCCGCTGCATTGATGAAGTGGCGAGCGTCCTATACAATGAATCGCGGAGGGTCTCGCATAACCCTTGGACACGCGCCACAAGGCAAGACTTCGACTCTTGAAAAGGCCCGCGCTTCGTCGCTTCAGGTTCCCGGTCATCGCCCTTGTCGCGGTCGCGGCTTCGTTGTTGCTCGCGCCTTCCCGCGTGCTGCGAGGTGAGAATTTCGTCTTCTTCCTGCCCGCCGGGCCGCACATCATCGCTTTCGAAACGATTGGCGAGACGCCTTACCTCCCGCTGATGCCGGTCTTGAATATGGTCGGGAAAGTGACGGCGCTTCAGGAGCGTCGCGGAACGCTGCGCGTCTGGCTGGGCGAGACGGCGCTGGAGGTGCGTCAGGACAGCCCGGAAGTGCTCGTCCAGGATGTTCGAATTCAGATGACGGTCCCGGTGCGGCAGCAGCGCGGCCAATGGATGGTACCTGTTGACTTCATCAGCGGAGTTCTGCCAAGCCTTACACGAGCACCTGTGGCACACCAGGTCGGGACAACGAGGGTCTTTCTCGGTGATGTCCGACCCATCAGTTTTAGCCTTCGGTTAGATCCCATGCCGACCGGCTCGCGCCTCGTCGTCCAATTCAGCGAGAGTGTGACTCTTCGCACCGCGGCGCGCGACGGCAAGTGGTATGTGTTTCTCGGCCAGCGTCCCGTGGACCCGGTCGAGTCCGTGTTCCGATTCACGGACCCCTATCTGCGCGAGGTCCGCTTCGATGACCAGGACGGCATGCCGAAGCTCATCCTGACGCCCGCGCTTCCGGGACTCAACTTCTATCCGAGCCTGGTGGAAGGCGGGCGCGTGCTGATGGCGGACGTCATCCGGCCCGGGCCAACGCCCAGCGAGCCGGCACTGCCCGTTCCGCCGCTCGCCCCCGGCATGTTTCCCTCACCAGACGCCGCGGTCGCCATCCCCGAAGAGCCCGTCCCGCCTCCAGGCGGGCCGCCGTTACCCCTGGTGATGCTCGATGCCGCGCACGGCGGCGGCGAACTCGGCGCGCACAGCCGCGATCACATTCTCGAAAAGGACCTGGTGGCCCAGCTCGTCGCGCGCGTGCGGCTGGCCCTGCTGGCCACTCGCCAGTACCGCGTGCAACTGACACGGGTGGGCGACGTCACCCTGAGCTTTGATGACCGCGAGCGCGTCGCTAACCTCTCGCGTCCCTGGGTCTATCTGACATTTCACGCCGGCAACCTGGGCGTCAGCAGTCCGCGCGTGGCCGTCTATCTCTACCAGTCCCCTTCCCGTCCGGCCGGACCGGAGGGCGATTTGCCGCAAACGTTCATTCCCTGGGAACTCATTCAGGCGCGGCATCTGGAGCGGAGTCGAACCCTGGCCCAGGAGCTGCACCGCCAATTCGCCGAACTCACCGGCCTGACGGCGGATCAACCCAGCGAGGAGCCGGTTCGCGGGCTGCGAAGCATCAACGCGCCCGCCGTGGCGATTGAGATCGGCAGCCTGACGCCGGATGAAGACGCCGCGGCACTGACGCGGCCGGCCTTCCAGAACGAGATCGCGACCGCCGTCGTTAAGGCCCTGGAATTGTTCCGCGGGGGGGTGGAGGCGCCATGAGCCTGCGCGCAGCCTTCCTGACCGTCCTTGTGCTGTTCTTCCTGGGCGCGGGACTCCTCTACCTGCGCCTGCTGACGCGTCGCGTGGCGCTCGATGTCCCGACCTATCGTGAGGAGGTCGCCCGGACACGCCTGACCGAAGCCGCCCTGCAATCGCAGGCCGACACGACAGGTGTGATGACACTTTACTTCCCTTCTCACGACCGCGGCCAGTTGGTGGCTGAAGAGCGCAGCGTGCCGTGGGCGAGGACGGAAACGGACCGCATCCGCCAGGTCCTGCTGGCGCTGGTTGAAGGGTCTCATGAGGGCCGCAGCCGCGGCTTGCCGGCCGGAACCACGATTCGGGGGGTCTTCCAGACCGCCGACGGCACGACCGTGCTCGATCTGGGCGGCGATCCTTCCACAGAATTCGGCCCCGGAATTTCCAGCGAGTCGCTGGCCGTCTATTCGGTCGTGAACTCCCTTTCGGCCAACATTCCGTCGGTCCGGCGCGTCGTCTTTCTGCTCCACGGCCAGCCGGTGGAGACGCTGGGTGGTCACGTGGACCTGAGCCAGTCTTTCGTTCCGGACCCGAACCGCGTTGCCATGGCTCCCTGAGCCGCGCGAGGTGATATGAGCACGCCGCCCCGACCGCTTTCCGGCCTCCTTTACGAAGGGGGGAAACTCCAGCGCGCCCAGCAGCGCGGGCCGCTCGAGCTGCGTCCTGTTGAGATCGTTCCCGACTTCATTTCCTCCGCGGAAGGTTCCACGCTGATCCGGCTGGGCGAAACCCAGGTGATTTCAACGGCCTCGATCGAGGAGGGCGTGCCGCCGTTCCTGAAGGGAATGGGGAAAGGGTGGATCACGAGCGAATACGCCATGATTCCGCGCGCCACGCAATCGCGCACGTCGCGCGAAGCCACACGCGGCCGTCAGGGCGGCAGAACGATGGAGATCCAGCGGCTCATCGGCCGCTCCCTGCGCGTGGTGACCGACCTCGAGGCGCTGGGCGAACGCACCGTCTGGAGTGATTGCGACGTGATTCGCGCCGACGGCGGCACGCGGACCGCCTCCATCACGGGGGCGCTCGTGGCGATGGGTCTCGCCTTCAAACGCCTGGTTGAGAGCAAAACGCTGAAGCGCGTTCCGCTCAAGGATTTCGTTGCCGCCACCAGCGTCGGCATCGTCGGCGGAGAAGTGCTGCTCGACCTCGACTACTCGGAAGATTCCAACGCCGAAGTGGACATGAACGTGGTGATGACCGGCGCGGGCGAACTCGTCGAAGTGCAGGCCACCGCCGAAGGAAGGCCGTTTTCCGCAGCCGAGCTTGAACGTCTGGTGGAAGCGGCGCGGCCCGCCATCGCCCGATTGGTGGAACTCCAGAAGGCGACCCTGAAACTGTGAGGATTTTGGCGCTTCCTGACACGTCCGCGCCCGGCCGCCGCGCGGGGCCGTTGCCCGTGAGAATCTATCTGGCCAGTGCCAACCCGGGAAAACTCCGCGAATTTCGCGAGGCGGCGCGCGCCCGCGGCGTCGAGGTCGCGCCCCTGCCCGGCATCGAGCAGCTTCCCCCTTGCGTTGAAGACGGCGCTTCGTTTGAAGCCAACGCGCGCAAGAAGGTGCTCCATTACGCCGCGTGGGCCGACGGTCCGGTCTTCGCCGACGATTCCGGGATCTGCGTGGACGCGCTGGGCGGACGCCCCGGTGTTCATTCGGCGCGCTTCGCGGGCGACACCGCCTCCGACGAGGAGAACAATCGCAAGCTCCTCGAAGCGCTCCGCGAAATACGCGCCGATGCGCGTTCCGCGCACTACATCTGCGTCATCGCATTGGCTGAGGGAAAGCGAATCCTCACGCTCGCTGAAGGCCGCGCGGATGGGCTCATTCTCGACCGTCCCTGCGGGAAGGGCGGCTTCGGCTACGACCCGCTGTTCTTCTTTCCACCGCTGGGCCGCACGTTCGCCGAGTTGACTCCGGAAGAGAAGTTCTCCGTTTCGCATCGCGGAGAAGCTTTTCGAAAGCTCCTCGAATTCCTTCAATCCCCTTAGCCGGACGCCCAGGCAGTCGCCGCGCTCGGCGGGCGCCAGCAAAGCCGTGCAACCGTGACCCGACCCACCGGAATTTTTTACTCCCCCAGACCCTCCGCGGCGATGACTTCATTTCGGAAAACAAGATTAACTCCTTCTGAATCAGCGGATTAAGAATCGGTAGCTAACTGGCATGCGATTTGCCCCAGCCCAGCGTAGTTAGCCAGGATCGAGGAGGGGTTCACATGGCAGGCAGACTCATTGTGTTGTCTTCCCTGGTCGTTACCCTGGCCCTTGCGGCCACGGGCTGTGCCACAAAAAAGTACGTCCGGACGAACGTTGAGCCGCTCGAAGCTCGTCTGGGCACCGTCGAGCAGACGACCCAGGAGCACGAGAGCGAGATCAAACGGATCGACCAGCGAGTCGAGTCGGGACTCTCCGACGCCATCTCGCGGGCGGATTCGGCGGCCCGGAGCGCCGAGAGCGCGGGCCAGGAAGCGCGCAACGCCAAGGGCCTCGCGGAACAGGGGCTCTCGAAAGTGGTCACGGTGGAGGGCAAGCTCGCCAACGTTCATAACTATCAGGTCTTCGGGAATGCCACGGTCCGCTTTGACTTTAACAGCGCGGAACTTAGCGACGAGGCGCGTCAGGAACTCGACCGCTTCGCGGAGAGCTTCAAGGGCCGGGCGCACTTCCTGGTGGAAATCCAGGGCTTCACGGATACGGTCGGCGAAGACTCCTACAACATCCAGCTGAGTAACCGCCGCGCCGAGGCCGTGGCCCGGTACCTCACCGCCGAACACGGCATCCCGCTGGCAAAAATCGCCATGCTCGGCTACGGGAAAGCGATGCCCGCCGCCGACAACAAGACGCGCGACGGTCGCAAGCTCAACCGCCGTGTCGAGCTGCGGGTGCTGACACCACAGCTCGAAACGATCGCTCAGCAGGCTTCGCCCAGCTCCGCGACGGCCCAGGCCCAGTAAACGGTATCGTCTCGGTTGCTCGCCCGCCCGCGATTTCCGGGGCGGGCGAGCCCGCTGCGAAACGTCCCGCGCCCTCTCTGTCTCCTCGCGTTCTTTCCCGTTTTTCGTGATATATTCTTGAGTTCATTCGTCTTGAATTTCACGCTCATCGCGGCCTGGTTCGCGCCGCGTCACAAGGAGGTTTGCGTTGGGAGGTCCACAAGTCACGGCCGGCCAGGGCGAGGAGACTCGCCGCCAGTACGTCAACTTCGCCTTCTACAAAGTCGATCCCGCCTGGCGAAGACTGCCGGAGGAAGACCGCAAGCGCGGTAAATGTCAGTTTATCGACGTGGTCAAGAGCTACGAAACCGACGTCATCGTCATTCCTTATTCGCTCGTCGGGATCCGCGGCGACTGCGACTTCATGCTCTGGCGGATCTCCTATGATCTTCCGAAGTTTCAGGAAATGACCGCGCAGCTGCTGGCGACCGACCTCGGCCGCTACCTGACCACGCCTTACTCCCTTCTTTCCATGACTAAGCGCTCCGTTTACGTGGACAAACACATTCACGAAGACCAGGAAGGCCGCCGGCTGCGCCTGGTGCCCGGAAAGTTCAAATACCTCTTCGTTTATCCTTTTGTGAAAAACAAGGCGTGGTACCGGCTGACCCCACATGCCCGCCAGGGGATGATGGACGAGCACATCGAAATCGGCCATAAGTATCCGACGGTGCGCCTCAACACGACGTACTCCTTCGGCCTCGACGACCAGGAATTCGTGGTGGCCTTCGAAAGTGACCGGCCCGACCATTTCCTCGATCTCGTCATGGAACTTCGCCACAGCGAGGCAACGAGCTATACCTTGCGCGATACGCCTATTTTCACCTGTATTCATCGCGAACTGCCGGAGGTCCTGGACCTTTTGGGAGGGTAGGAAAGACAAGCATGAATTCTGAAGGATGAAGAGTGAATCACGGCGGACGAAAGTTGAATCGTGATTTTCAGAGGAGTGGAACGCGGGCGCGGTCGCTTCGGATTTTTCCGTCCATCATTCATCATTCATAATTCATCGTTCTCCTCTATGGCTGGCGCCGCCAAACCAGGCAAGAAGCACCGCGCTGGAAAGTCGAAGGCCGATTACACCGCTCCGGCGCGGCTGGGGAAAATCTTCGCCGCCCTCGACCGCCTCTTTCCCCAGGCGGAGTGCGCCCTGCGGCACGAGAACCCGTTTCAGCTCCTCGTCGCCACCATCCTTTCCGCGCAGTGCACCGACGAGCGCGTCAACAAGGTCACGCCCGAGCTTTTCCGCAAGTACCCGACGCCTGCGGATTTTGCGGCGCTCCGCCAGGAAGTGTTGGAGCATGAAATCCGCTCGACCGGCTTTTTCCGCAACAAGGCGAAGAGCATTATCGGCGCGGCGAAAAAGCTCGTCGCCGACTTCGGCGGACGAGTGCCGCAAAGCATGGAAGAGTTGCTGGCCCTTCCGGGCGTGGCGCGCAAGACGGCGAACGTGGTGCTCGGCACCGCCTACGGAATCCCCAGCGGCGTGGTCGTGGATACGCACGTCTTCCGCATCGCGCATCGGCTGAAGCTGTCGCGGGAGCAGACTCCGGAGAAAGTGGAGCGGGACTTGATGAAGCTCGTGCCGAAGGACCGCTGGATTTCCTTCGGCCATCAGGTTATCTGGTTCGGGAGAAAAATCTGTCAGGCGCGAAAGCCGCTCTGCGCCGACTGCCCCATCGAACCACTCTGCGACGCGCCGGACAAGACGGTTTAGCCGGCGCCCGCCACACTCGGCTCACTTCACAAACAGCGCCTTCGGCAGCATGGCGTGGACACCCTTCTTGCCGTCCACCAGCTGCGTGATTCTCAGGTCCACGGCGTCGCTCGCCAGGATATAGGCCCGATCCCGGCTCAGCCCTTTCTCTTCCACCAGGTAGTCCAGCATTTCGAGCGTCGCAATCCGCGCGGCTTGCTCCAGGTTTTCGTGGAAGCCCATGGTCACGTAATGCGTGGCCGTTTCCGCGCGCGGCCAGCGAAGCGACAGGTCCTTGCGGACGATGAGCTGAAGCTTCCCGTGCAGTCCCGTTTCCAGCGCCGTCCCGCAGAGTTCCCCGTCGCCCTGGGCCGCGTGGCCGTCGCCCACGGAGAACAGCGCGCCCTTCGCGTGGACCGGAATATAGACCGTCGCGCCTTCGCCCAGCTCCTGGTTGTCCATATTTCCGCCGTGGACCCACGGCGGCCCGCTGCCGATGCGCCCCGTCTGAAGCGGCGGCGCCACGCCCATCACACCGAAAAAGGGTTTGAGCGGAATTTCGATCCCCTCGGCGAATTTCGCCACGTTTCGGTCGAGGTCGAGAGGGACCCGGACCGAACGGGCGTAGGGGAATTCGTCGTACAGAAATCCGCCGCCTGGTCCCCAGAAATTGACCGCGTAGGGCAGCGCCACGCGCACGGACAGAACGCGCACTTCCAGAACGTCGCCGGGCTCCGCGCCCTCCACAAACACAGGCCCTGCCAGGATGTGCGTGTCCACTCGCGGCCGCTTCACTTCGCGTTCGAGCTCCCGCAGCGCCGCCGGCACCTCAACCGGCGGCAGTCCGCCCGCCTCGAGCGTCACTGAGCCCACCGCGGGCAGCGTCTCGACTTCAAGGATGTCGCCCGACCGGACCGTCACGGCGGGCGGCACGGAGGCGTCGAAAAATCCGCATTGGACGGTCTCGGGCGTGGGCGTCAGTCGGTGAGTCGTCTGGCCGGCGAGATGGGAAACCACGCCTGCCAGGGCGAACCACAACACGAACAGAGGCAGGGATCTCTTCAAGGGGAAACTCCGCTGATGAAAATGGCCAATCGCTCGCTACGTCTTCATCACCGCCGGAAAGACCTTCCGCACGGCCGCAACGATGTCCGCAACGTCCTGGTCGGAGAATTTCGGGTCCATCGGAACGCCCACGTAGCGGTCGCGCACGGCGATCGTCTTCGGGCACGACGACGCGCCGTAGCGAATCGCCTTCCCTTCCGGAGTCGTGAACGACGGCCAGTTGGGCTGGAGCGTTTCCTTCGCTTCGATGTGGCGCTCGATGGGAAGAATCACCGAGCCGCCCATGGGCTCGGCGTGGATGTTCTCCGCCCGCAAGGCTTTGATGAACTGGTCGCGCTGCTCGCGGCCCGAAGTGCGGATGAACACCCAGTTTCCCAATCCGCCCGCCGGGTCGTTCTGCTTGCGGAACTGGATGCCCGGCAGGTCTTCGATGCCTTTCGTCACGCGCGTCGTCTTGTCGCGGAAATCGCCGACGATGCGGTCGAGCTTGCGAAGCTGCGCGCGCAGGACGGCGGCGGTGAATTCGCTCATCCGAAACTGCCCGCCGGCGAACATCTTCATCTTCGCCGCCTGGCCCAGCACCCTGGCGTGTCCGTCGCGCAGCATGCCGACGTCGTGGTAGCGCGCCGCGCGTTCGAAGAGGGTGGGATCGCTCATTACCACCGCGCCCCCCTCGCCCGGCGAAATCGTCTTGTTCACCTGAAAACTGTAAATGCCGCAGTCGCCCATCGAGCCGACGGGCTTGCCCTTGTAGGAAACACCCACGGCCTGCGCGCAGTCCTCAAGCACTTTCACTTTTCGCTTCCTCGCGATGGCCAGGATCGCGTCCATGTCCGCGGGCGCGCCCAGAATGTGCACGGCCATGATGACTTTCGTCCGCGGCGTAATGCGATGCTCGATGTCCGCCGGGTCGATCGCCATCGAATCGTCGATTTCCGCAAACACCGGCAGCGCCCCGGCCGCCAGCACCGCGTCGTAGCAGGCGTACCAGGTGAACGCCGGCAGGATCACTTCGTCGCCCGGGCCCACCTCGAGCGCCGCCATCGCCGTCATCAGCGCCGTCGTCCCCGAGGTCACGGCGACGCAGTATTTGGTGCGCTGGTGCGCCGCGAATTCCTTCTCGAAGTTGATGCACTTCTCGGGCGGCTTCCCTTTCGGATCGATTCCCCACCAGCGGAACGGGCTGCGCCCGTCGAGGACGTCGAGCAGCTCGCGCCGCTCTTCCTCGTCGTAGTATTGCGGCCCGGAAAGTTTGGCTTCGAGCATCGTGGCGCGCACGGGCCGACCGCCTTCCAGCGCCAGCGGCCCCGCCGCCGCAGCCGCCACCGGCACCCCCGCGGACGTCAGACCGGGCGATGCCGCGCTCACCCAGCCCGCCGCGGCGATTCCGGAAGCGCGCGCGAGAAATTGTCGCCGGCCGAGTTCTCGCCCGGCGCGCGAATCGCTTTTTCCCCCGCCCGACCGCTTCGACATATAGACCTCCCCCTCGGGTCGCCCGCCCGAGACCGTGGATTGCAGATGACCAGCGAGAATCTAGCACTGTTGCGTGAGTTCGGCAAACCGTCGCGAGGCCCCAACCCGACAATCAGACCTCTCGCGCGGGGCTTGACCAATCTCGGGAACCTAGATAGCCTAGCATACTGGGTGTCCCATCGTGCGAGAGCGTGAGAACACACGCCGCCGTCCCGGGCCGAGCTTCGGTGGCGAAGGGAGAGGCGTTGGAAGGGGGAATCTTCCGGAAGGAGGGAGAAGCTACTTGGAAACGCTGCGCGCGTTCATCACGCGCACCAATTCGGGCGGTGGGGTGAAGGTGATCCGCTCTTCGATGCCCTCAAACTCCTCGACCGCCTCGACGCCGAGGGCGCGGAAATAGTCCACGACGCCTGCAACGAGATGCTCGGGAGCCGAAGCGCCCGCGGTGATAGCCACGCACTCGACGCCGTCCAGCCACTCGGGCTGGATTTCCGAGGCGTCGTCGATCAGAAAGGCGCGCGCCCCACAGGTCTCGGCAACTTCCTTCAGCCGGCGGCTGTTCGAGCTGTTGTCCGAGCCGATGACGAGCACCAGGTCGGCTTCTTCGGCGAGCAGCTTGACGGCCGTCTGGCGGTTCTGCGTGGCGTAACAGATGTCGTCGGAAGGCGGCGTGACGAGCTTGGGGAACCGCCGTTTGAGCGTTTCGAGAACGTCGCGCGTGTCGTCCACGCCGAGCGTCGTCTGCGTGGTCACGGCCACGCGCTCGGGGTCGGGCACCTGGACGGTTTCCGCCTCTTCCACCGTGCCGACGAGTTGAATCCGGTCGGGAACTTCGCCCATCGTGCCGGCGATTTCGTCGTGTCCCGCGTGGCCGATCAGCAGAATGGAGCGCCCTTCTTGCGCGAAGCGAATTGCTTCCAGATGGACCTTGGTGACCAGCGGGCAAGTCGCGTCGATGACATGGAGTTTCTTGGCTGCAGCGGCCTCGCGGACCTGCGGCGACACGCCGTGCGCGCTGAAGATCAGGAGCGCGCCGTCGGGGACCTCATGCACCTCATCGACGAAGATAACCCCCTTAGCTGCCAACGACTTAATGACGTACTTGTTGTGGACGATTTCCTTGCGGACATAGACGGGCGGAGGAAACAGTTGGAGCGCCAGCTCGACAACTTCGATGGCGCGCTCCACCCCGGCGCAAAAGCCGCGGGGTTTGGCGAGCAGGACTTTTTTCAGCTTCATTCGACCGCCTGGAACAGTCATCATCCCCAGAAACTTGACAGAATGACTATCCTAGCAGATTCGCTTCAAACCGTCAAAAGGCGCTCGGCCCCGGCACTGTCCAGCATTTCTGTTGAAAGCGGATTGGAGGGTGCTCCGAGTCACGA